>JAZQAA010000145.1:0-3797 GCA_045544975.1 Oscillospiraceae bacterium
TACTGGCCGGACTTCATTACGGCCTGCTTAGCCATCTTAAAATGCTTGCTCTTTGCGCCAAAGTAACCCTTTGCGAGCTTCAGAGTTTTATTTCTTCTCTTACGAGTCATCATTGCACCCTTAATACGTGCCATTGTCATCTACCTCCGTGAATTTCAAATTTTACGCAACATTCTTGCTCCGATCGGCCCTGCGGCTTACAGATACGGAACCAGCTTCTTGATGGTCGGTGCATTTGTTACATCTGCAACGCCTGCGCCTCTTGCAATTCTCTTGCGCTTTGTGTCCTTCTGGGTCAGTCTGTGGCGCTTGTTGGTGTGCTGATACTTTACCTTGCCGTTTGCTGTCAGCTTGAAACGCTTCTTAGCACCGGAATGTGTTTTTACTTTCACTTTCTTTGCCATGATAAGTTCCTCCTTTTACTTGGATGCCTTCGGGGATATGAACATCACAATGCTGCGGCCTTCCATTTTCGGCGGCTTCTCCACTGTGCCTACTTCAGCACAAGCTTCCTTGAAGCGCACGAGCAGTTCTTCGCCGAGCTGCGGATGTGCAATTGCACGCTTGCGGAAACGGACGGATACCTTCAGCTTGTCGCCGGAGCTCAGGAATTTGATTGCCTGATTGACCTTGGTTTCAAAGTCATGTGTATCAATTGCGGAAAACATTCTGATTTCCTTAATCGACATCACCTTCTGGTTCTTCTTTGCTTCCTTCTCACGCTTCTGCTGCTCAAAGCAGTATTTACCGTAATCCAGAATCTTGCACACCGGCGGCTTCGCCTGCGGTGCAATCTTGACGAGGTCAAGATTCTGTTCAAAAGCAATTTTCTGTGCGTCCTTTGCTGACATTACGCCAAGCTTCTGATTGTCTGCATCAATGACCAGAACTTCCTTGTCCCGGATCATTTCATTGATCTGAATGTCCTGCTTACTTATTGCGGGCACCCCCAAGCATATAAATTTGAAACAAAAATGAGTGCGGACACTTGTCTGCACTCACCACACGATCCCCCGTCGGCGCACGCACCCCATTCATGAAAGGCGTACTGCGGAAGTTCATATTGACCGTTTCGGCATTGCTAAATCAGTCAAACGGTGAGCCACAAGCTGTGTCTGCTTTGTTTTCGTATAATATTATAACCTGCTTTTTTGATTTTGTCAACCCTTTTTTCAAAAAAATCTCAAATATTTTTTCTTCTCCCACTCTGCGCTTCTGCATTCTGACAGAATTGGCAAAAAAATGTGTTAATATTGTAAAAAAAATATTTATCCCTTGCAATTGAACCCTAAAGTGTGTTATAATAGATGTAACCGGATGTGCGGAATGCGCATCCATTCCAATACTGAAAGAATTACAGGTGAATTCATGGCTGAACAGATCATTTCACTTGATCAGCCGTCAAGAATGCAGGAAATTCTTGGCAGCTGTGACGAAAACCTCAACGCAATCCAGCGGGAATATGGCGTCATTCTTTTCTGCAGGGGCGGCGATATCCGCATCAGCGGTGAGCCGGAGCCCGTCGAAAAAGCAGCAAATGCCGTGCGGCTCCTTGCTGAACTGGCAGAAAAGGGACAGCACTTGACAGAACAGACCGTCCGTTATGTAACATCCATGGTTTCAGACGGCGAAGCAGAAGCGCTTCGCACCTTCAACAATGACGGCATCTGTATCACAACGAGCGGCAAGGTTGTCCGCCCCAAAACAGTGGGACAGAAAAAATATGTGGATGCCATTTCTAAGAACACCATTGTTCTCGGTGTCGGACCTGCTGGTACGGGCAAGACCTATCTTGCTGTTGCTCTGGCTGTCAGGGCATTCCGGGCACATGAGGTGCAGAAAATCATTCTGACAAGACCGGCGGTTGAAGCAGGTGAAAAGCTTGGATTTCTTCCGGGTGATCTGCAGGATAAGGTAGATCCGTATCTGCGGCCGCTCTACGATGCGCTGTTCGATATGTTCGGTGCGGAAACCTTTGCACGGCATATGGAGAAGAACATCATCGAGGTTGCACCGCTTGCGTATATGCGCGGCAGAACGCTGGATGATGCGTTCATCATTCTTGACGAAGCGCAGAACACGACTTCCGAGCAGATCAAGATGTGTCTGACACGTCTGGGCGCCGGAAGCAAGATGGTGATCACAGGTGATATTACGCAGATTGACCTGCCTGAAAAGCGCAAGTCCGGTCTGATTGAAGCAATGAAGGTACTCAAGCATGTGGACGACATTGCAACCATCCGTTTTTCCGAAAAGGATGTTGTTCGCCATAAAATTGTACAGGATATTATCAAGGCCTATGAGGTCTATTACAAAGAAGGGAGAAAACTCTAATGCAGCAGTCAGGTAAATTAAAGGTTTATGTAAAAAACAATCAGAATACAGTCAAAATCCCCTCCGGCATCCGTCTGCTGATCAGACGCTGCTGTCACGCAGTGCTGATCTCTGAGGGCTTTGTCAAGAATGCCGAGGTCAGTGTGTCCTTTGTGACAAACAGCGAAATCCGTAGTCTGAACAAGGTATACCGGAACAAGGACAGTGTGACGGATGTTCTTTCCTTCCCGCTGACAGATTCCGATGGCACAATGGAAACCAACGCAGAGACCGGCTTTATCATGCTCGGTGATATCGTTATTTCCATCGAAACTGCAGTCAAGCAGGCGAATATCTACGGTCACTCCCTTGACCGTGAGATTGGATTCCTCACCGTTCATTCCATGCTCCATCTGCTCGGCTATGACCACGAGACCAGTCCGCTTGATGAAAGAATCATGCGCGAAAAGGAAGAAGCTGTTCTGGAAAAGCTCGGTATTTCCAGAGAAATGACTTACACAACCGGTGAATAAGGAAATTATCATGACAAAATCCATATTTCTGACGCTTTCCGGCAGAACCAATGCCGGCAAATCCACTCTGCTCAATGCGCTGATCGGTGAAAAAATCGCCTCCGTCAGCAGCAAGCCGCAGACAACAAGAACCCGAATTACGGGCATTCTGACAAAGAATGAAACACAGTATGTTTTTATTGATACCCCCGGTCTGCACAAGCCCAAGACCAAGCTGAGCAGCCATATGCTCAAGACTGCGGAAACCTCCGCTGCGGATGCAGATGCAGTGCTCTATGTGATCGACTGCACCAAAAAGCTGCATGAGCAGGATGAAGCGATGCTCAAAAGTATCACACAGAAGAAAATCTCCCTGATCATTGTGGTGAACAAAGTGGATCTTCTGCAGGATAAGTCGGCAATGATGCCGCTGCTTCTGAAGCTCGAAAACAATTACCATCCGCACGCCATCATTCCGGTGAGCGCATCGGAGAAGGACGGCATTGACATGATCATGGAAGCCGCAGAAGCACTTGCAACGCCTTCCGTCCACTTCTTCCCAGATGATTCGTTTACCGATCAGCCGGAACGCGTACTGGCAGCGGAAATGATCCGCGAGAAGGTTCTGCGCCTGCTCAATGATGAGGTTCCGCATGGTGTTGCCGTTACAGTGGAGTCCATGAAGGAACGAAACGATAAGGATCTTCTGGATATTTCTGCGCTGATTTTCTGCGAGAGAGAATCCCACAAGGGTATTATCATCGGAAAAAACGGCAGTATGCTGAAAAAAATCGCCAGCTCTGCAAGGCGGGAGCTTGAACAGTTCTTCGAAATTCAGGTGAATCTGCAGTGCTTTGTCAAGGTCAAGGAGGACTGGCGCAACAAGGAAGGTCTGATCCGCAGCTTCGGACTGAACGAGGAGTAAGCGGTTTCCGGATACTCCCAGAGATATTCCTCGCTAACGACGGTCAT
>JAZQAA010000146.1:0-5280 GCA_045544975.1 Oscillospiraceae bacterium
CGACTTAAGATCGCTCTCTCCAACTCCACAACAGTAAATGTCAACATCCCCTATATCACAGCAGACGCAACAGGCCCCAAGCATCTGAACGTTACTCTTTCCAGAGCTAAGTTCAACGAGCTGACAGCAGACCTCGTACAGGCTACCATGGGTCCGGTTCGTCAGGCACTGTCCGACAGCGGTCTGTCCGCTTCTGAGCTGGATAAGGTGCTCATGGTCGGCGGTTCTTCCAGAATTCCGGCTGTACAGGAAGCTGTTAAGCAGCTCATCGGCAAGGATCCCTTCAAGGGCATCAACCCCGACGAGTGCGTAGCACTCGGTGCAGCACTCCAGGGCGGCGTGCTCGGCGGCGATGTGAAGGAAGGTCTGATGCTCCTCGATGTAACACCCCTGTCCCTCGGTATTGAGACTGCAGGCGGCGTTTGCACCAAGATGATCCCCAGAAATACCACCATTCCGGCAAAGAAGTCCGAGGTATTCTCCACCTATGCTGACAACCAGCCGGCAGTAGATATCAATGTTCTCCAGGGTGAGAGAGAGTTTGCAAGAGATAACAAGCAGCTCGGTACCTTCCGTCTGGACGGTATTGCTCCGGCAATGAGAGGTGTTCCGAGAATTGAGGTAACCTTCGATATCGACAGAAACGGTATTGTTCATGTTTCTGCAAAGGACCTGGGCACCGGCAAGGAGCAGAATATCTCCATCACAGCTTCTACCAATATGTCCAAGGAGGATGTAGAGAAGGCTGTTAAGGAAGCGGAGGCTTATGCAGAAGAGGATAAGAAGCGCCGTGAAGCAGTGGACAACAAGAACCAGGCTGAAAATCTGGTATTCCAGTGCGAAAAGGCTCTGGCTGACTTCGGTGATAAGGTTTCCGATGCAGATAAGGCTCCCATCCAGAGCAAGATTGATGACCTGAAGGCTGCGATTTCTGCAGATGATGCAGAGGGCATCAAGACCAAGATGGATGCACTCCAGCAGGCATTCTACGAGCTGAGTGCAAAGGCTTACCAGCAGCCCGGCGGCGCAGAGGGCATTGACCCGAGCGCAATGGGCGGCATGGCTGGCGGTCAGCCCGGCGGCGATGATGATGTAATCGAGGCTGATTTCACAGAAGCGTAAGGAATTATAAAAGTACAATCCAATCGGTCAAGGGCAGAATTTCTTCTGCCCTATGGCTGGTTATAGCCATGCCGGGTACGGCATGGACATGATTGAAAGGAGTACCGCCCCGGCGGTGGATATGTATGGCTGATAAACGAGATTATTATGAGGTCTTAGAGATCCAGAAGGGTGCCAGTGAGGACGAAATCAAAAAGGCATACCGTACCATGGCGAGAAAATACCATCCCGATCTTCATCCGGACAATGTCGAAGAGTGCGAAGAGAAGATGAAGGAGATCAATGAGGCCTATGCCGTGCTGTCCGATGCAGAAAAGCGTCAGCGTTACGACCAGTTTGGTCACGCAGGGATGGAAGATGGCATGGGCGGCTTCCCCGGCGGCTATTCTGCCGATATGGGTGATATTTTTGAGAATCTGTTCAGCGGTATTTTCGGCGGCGGTATGGCAGGCGGTGCTCGCGGCAATACTGCCAATGCACCCAGAAGGGGCAAGGATATCAATATTGGCATCACCATTGATTTTATGGAAGCGTGCATGGGCAAAAAGCAGGAGATCTCCATCAACCATCTGGAGAAATGTACTGCCTGCGGCGGCAGCGGCTCGGAGAATGGCTCTGCAACAGAAGCCTGTCCGGAATGTCTCGGAAGAGGCTCTGTTAAGGTCACACAGCAGACCATGCTCGGTACCTTCTCTTCCTCCAAAACCTGCCCGAAGTGCAATGGTAAGGGCAGCATTATCAAGAATCCCTGCCATAAGTGCAAGGGCGTAGGGCGTTCGCGCGTGCATAAGCCGGTGAATATTACCATTCCTGCCGGTATTGATGACGGTCAGACGCTCCGCGTGACCGGTGAGGGCGACTGCGGTGTCAACGGCGGACCGAACGGCAACCTGAATGTCAGCGTCAGTGTTCGTCCGCATCCCATTTTTACGCGTGAAGGCTACGATGTACACTGTGATGTGCCGATTACCTATGCACAGGCAGTGCTCGGTGATGAAATCACCGTTCCGACTATTGACGGCAATGTGAAGTTCAGCATTCCTGAGGGAACGCAGAACGGCACAAGAACCCGTCTGCGCGGCAAGGGCATCAAGCAGATCAACAGAGATGCAAGAGGCGACCAGTATGTACGCGTGAATATTGAGGTTCCTAAGAATCTCAGCAAAAAGCAGAAGGACCTGCTCAAGGAATTCGAGGATTCCATGACGGAAAAGAATTACGCCAAGCGCGGCAGATTCTTCGAGAAGCTCAAGGATCTGTTTACATCGAATTGATGAAATGCCCGGTTCAGTAATGAACCGGGCGTTCTTTTTGCAGGAATTATGAAAAAAACAGAAATGGGGGTTGTAATTCAAATCGGAATGTGGTATAATGATAAAGAGCGTGCACTGTGACGGATATCCGCCGCAGCAGCTTTGCACAAAAATCCGGTTCAGAAGGAAGGGCGGCAATTATGTTATATGTGGAAAATCATATCGGAAAAATCACCATCTCTGATGCGTATTTGAAAGAGCTGACAAAGCAGACTGTTCTGCAGTGCTTCGGTGTTGCGGGTCTTGCTGAAACACGGCTGCTGGATCGACTTGTCGGCGGACAGAATGGTCCGATCACGATCACAACCAAAAACGATCAGCTGGATATTGCAATCCATATCCGTGCGATGTATGGTGTGAATATTCCTGCCGTTGTACACAGCATGATGCACAAGGTAGAGTTTGTGATTGAGGATACCGTGCGCATTCCCGTTGCCCATGTACGGGTATATGTGGATGAAGTGGTAGAACCGTAACGGCAGAAACAGGAGGATTTGAACGCAGATGAATGGTAAACTCTTGAAGGGTGCGCTGTGCTCCGCAGCCACTGTGATTGAACAGAATCGTAAAGCAATTGATGAACTCAATGTCTATCCCGTACCGGACGGCGATACGGGTACCAATATGTCCATGACCATGACCGCGGCACGCAGAGAACTTTCTGTGATGCCCGATACAGCAACAGTGACGGAGATTGCCGATAAGGCGGCTTCTGCAATGCTCAGAGGTGCGAGAGGTAACTCCGGCGTCATTCTCTCCCTGCTCTTCCGCGGCTTTTCCAAGGGACTTGCAGGTCTTGAGACTGCGGGCGCCAAGGACATTGCCAATGCACTGGAAATCGGTGTGCAGGCTGCCTACAAGGCAGTGATGAAGCCTACTGAGGGTACCATCCTGACTGTGGCAAGAGTCGGCGCAGAGGAAGCCAAGAAGGTTGCGGAGACAACGGAGGATGTCCTCGTTGTCTGGGATGCGACTGTCAAGGCGGCAGCGGATGCGCTTGCAAAGACTCCTGAGCAGCTGCCGATTCTCAAGAAGGCTGGCGTTGTGGATGCCGGCGGTAAGGGTATTTTGACCATCTGGGAGGCAATGCAGGCAGTGTTCCATGGTGAGGAGCCTGTTCAGGCAGAGGCACCGGCAAAGCAGGAAAGCAATGCCGTGACTGCCATTGGCAGAACCGATCTTGAGGAAGAAATCAATTTCACATACTGTACGGAATTCATCGTGGAGAAGAAGAAGGATTGTCCCGATCCTTTCAAGCTCCGTGCTTATCTGGAAACCATCGGCGACTGCGTAGTTGTGGTGGACGATGACGAAATCATCAAGGTTCATGTGCATACGGACAATCCGGGTCTTGCGCTGCAGAAGGCACTGGAATTCGGACAGTTCATCAACGATCCGAAGCCCAAGGTGGAAAATATGCGTATCCAGCACGCAGGCAGAGTGCGCGAGGCACAGAATGCTGCACAGGATGAAACCTATGTACGGGCAGAGCCGGAGAAGCAGTTCGGTTTTGTGGCAGTTGCAGCCGGTGATGGTCTGGAGCAGATGTTCCGTGATCTGGGTGTGGACTGCGTTGTCAGAGGCGGTCAGACCATGAATCCTTCCACGGATGATATTCTCCGTGCGATTCATGCAACGCCTGCGCAGAATGTATTTGTTCTGCCGAATAACAAGAATATTATCATGGCTGCAGAGCAGGCTGTGGCATTGGCGGACAGAAATGTCTGCGTTCTGCAGAGCCGCACCATTCCGCAGGGAATGTCCGCAATGCTGGCATTCGACGAGACACAGGAGCTTGAGGCAAACCGTATTGCCATGACCAAGGCTCTGGAACGAGTGGCAACGGGTCAGATTACCTTTGCTGCCCGTGATTCTGAAATTGACGGTCATCCGATCAAGAAGGGCGAGGTGCTTGCGCTGGATAACGGCAAGCTTGCCTTTACAGAAAAGGATCTCAATCACGCAGCCTACAAGCTTGTGAAGCGCATGGTGGACAGCGAAACTGCATTCATTACTGTTGCATATGGTGAGGATGTGGATGAGGAAACGGCAGAACAGCTCGTTTCCAAGCTGCAGTCCAAGTTCGGTGATCGCATTGAGGTTATGCTTGTGAACGGCGGTCAGCCTGTCTACTATTATATTATTTCTGCTGAATAAGCGCGGAGCCCGCGCTGGCAAGACGCGTGGGGGAGACTATGTTGGAGGATAGCTTTCGGCTCGCGCTGGGAGTCTTTGAAACCGTAATGCTTCCTTTGAATAAGCGCGGAGCCTAACGGGCTGATTGCTGATTTAATATCTTTGAAATTTTCATGCCATTCCCTTAAAGGGAGTGGCATGGTTTGTAGGGGAGGTGTGTGCATGACGAAATTGTTCCTGTCGATTCAGAATCTGAAGGGCGTGGGAAAGAAGCGCTTTGAAATTTATGAGAAGCTTGGGATACATACGCCCTATGAGCTGCTCTATTATTTTCCGAGAACCTATCGGGATTACCGCAGTCCCGTGCCTGTGGCTGAAACGCAGCCGGAGGAAACTGCGGTTGTCCGTGTGACCATTACTGAAAAGCACCGCCCCCTCTATGTGCGCGGAGGGATGCAGCTGTTCCGTCTGGAATCGGTGGATGACGAGGGAAGTGTTCTGTCCATCCGCATCTTCAATAATGTCTACAGCTATCGTGCTCTGGAAGTGGGAAAAACCTACACCATGTCAGGAAAAATCACCGGCGGACTCGTTGATCGGGAGATCCATTCCCCGCAGGTGCTCAAGGATGATGATGTGCCGGTTGAGGCGGTGTATCCCCAGACAACAGGACTGACAAGTGCCATGGTGCGCACCAATATCAAGGAGT
>JAZQAA010000147.1:0-5603 GCA_045544975.1 Oscillospiraceae bacterium
TGCCTTACCGCCTCTGCCGCCCCTTCCCACTACCTGTGTGATCAGGGAGAAGGTTCGCTCATAGCTTCGGAAATCTCCGGAAAACAACGCTTTATCAACAGAAAGCACGCCAACAAGCGTTACATTCGGAAAGTCAAGTCCTTTGCCGATCATCTGTGTACCGAGCATAATATCATAATTGCCCTTGCGGAATTCCTCAAAACTCTTTTCGTAAGCAAACCGAGAGCCGGTAGTATCCGCATCCATACGAAGGATACGGGCATCCGGAAAACGAAGGGACAATTCATCCTCAAGCTTCTGCGTTCCGAAGCCCATTTTCCGGAGATGTTCGCCGCCGCATTTCGGGCAGTTCTCCGGCATTCGCTGAACAGAACCACAGTAGTGGCAATGGAGATTGTGGTCTGTTTTATGATAGGTCATCGGAATGGAGCAATTTGGACAATATACAGGCTGGTTGCAGCTGCAGCAGCTGATAATTGTATGATAGCCGCGGCGGTTAAGGAGCAGAATGGATTGCTCCCCGCGCGCAAGAGTTTCCTTCATTGCATCCAGCAGCATGGTGCTGAATTCCGTATCATTGCCGTTCATGCGTTCAAGGTTCATATCCGCAACCTCAACAGCAGGAAGCGGGACATTGCCATAACGCTGCTTCATCTCAAGCAGTTCATAGACACCCTTCTGCGCATAATAATAGCTTTCCATTGTAGGTGTTGCAGATGCAGGAAGCAGCACGGCCCCATGGTATTTGCAGCGCTGACGGGCAATCTGTATGGTATCAAATCTGGGGGAAGCATCCGATTTATAGGAGCGCTCCCCTTCCTCGTCCATAATTACAAGTCCGAGATTTTGAAGCGGTGCAAATACAGCACTGCGTGTTCCGATCACAAGATCGGCTCTGCCGGTACGGACTCGTTCATAGGACTGTCGGCGTTCGCCAAGGGACAAGCTGCTGTGCATCACAGCGATACGATCCCCGAATCTTGCAGTAAAGCGTTTCACAGTCTGCGGCGTCAAAGAGATCTCGGGCAGAAGCATGAGAACGGATTTTCCAAGGGAAATCGTTTTCTCAATGAGAGCCTCAAAAACGGAGGTTTTTCCACTCCCTGTTACGCCATGGAGAAGGAAGCACTTGGCTTCGTTTGTTTCCAGACAGGGTGCTACGCGGTCAAAAACTGCCTGCTGCTCCTCTGAAAGCTGAATGGAGGATGCTGGTTGTGCCGGGATTGATGCTTCCGGCAGAGCTGCATCCATTGTATAGCGCTCAACGATGCCATTTTTCTGCAGATTCTGAACAACAACGGATGTAACACCGCATAGATAGCAGATCTCCTTTTCCTCAAGCACGCCAAACTCCTGCAGCGCATTCACAACCTTCTGCTGCTTCACTGTAATGGAGCTATGGTAGGGGCGATTCAGGAAGGCATCGGAGAGACGAACCATGGAAAGTGTTTTATTCTTCATCCTCGCTCTGGCATCAGCAACGCACTGAATAATGCCTCTTTCAAGGAGCTGTTCGACAATCCGCCTTTTCTGGGGTGTATCCTGGGAATCCAGCAGTGCGTCAAATTCCTTCTGGGTCTTGGCACGGCGGAGAAACTGCAGAAACTGCCTTTGCTCCTCCGTCAGATCACTTGTATCCGCGTCGGGAACAAGAACATAGTGCTCCTGTACCCTGAGCTGGAGTGCAGCAGGCAGGAGTGTACGAATGGCATCATAATAGGTGCAAAAAGTATTCTCCTTGAGCCAGTACATCAGCAGCATTTGCTCCTCATTCAGAATGGGCGCAGAATCCGCAACAGACAGGATTTTCTTAAGTCCCTTGCTTGCTTCGCTGTCAGCTTCCGATACGGAAAGAACAAGTCCGACTCTTTTGCGGTTTCCTCTTCCAAAAGGAACGACTACACGGCAGCCCTCCAGATGACTGCGATACAGCTCCGGGGGAAGAATATAGCTATAAGGTTTATCCATTCCCAAGGCTGTCGCATGGACTGCAACAGCGGCAATATAGTTTCCGCCGTCCACTTTTAGTTCTGTGCAGACTTTTCTTCAGAGACAGCCTCTACAATCTTGTAATCACCTCTGGCAAATTCATCAACTGCAGTCTTAACAGGCTTTTCCTCCAATGTCTGGTTATTCTCGTAAAGTTCATCTGCGATTTCTCTTGCTCTCTTGGCGATGCCAATTACGAGAGAATAGCAGCTTTCCTTCTTGGTAATCATCTGAGTCATTGCGGGTCTTAACATAAAAATTCTCCTTATTATTTTGGTATATCAGCTGTCATCAGCTGTTCTTGCATTCTTCAGCTCTGACGATGGATCTAAAATCACTGATCGCCTCTGAAAGAACATCATTAACAATCGTATAGTGGTAGTCAGGCTGGAATGTCATTTCCTCAGCCGCCTGTGCAACACGCTTCTCAATTACTTCCATGGACTCCGTTCCACGGTTGATCAACCGTTCACGGACGGTTTCAATACTCGGCGGAGCAATAAACAAAAGTACAGCATCAGGTCGTTTCTGCATCACCTGCTTTGCACCCTTCACCTCAATTTCGAGAATGACATGCTCTCCCAGTGCAAGGTGTTCATCAATGGGTGCCTCGAGGGTTCCATAGTAATTCTCACAGTAGGGAGCGTATTCCAGAAAAGCATCCTGTGCAATCAGTTCTTCAAACTGCGGTTTGGTCAGAAAACGGTAATGCACGCCGTCCACTTCTCCGGGACGCGCATCACGGGTGGTCGCCGATACGGAGTAATAAAATTTCGGATCCTTAAGGATTTCCCCAAGAATGGTTCCCTTTCCGCATCCGGAAGGAGCGGATACAACAAACAATTTACCTCGTTTCATATGCGCGCCTCCTTATTCAATGTTCTGGATCTGTTCACGGATCTTTTCGATCTCGGATTTCATTTCCACAACAACGGATGTAATGTTGACATCCTGCACCTTGGAGCCAATGGTATTGACCTCACGGTTCATCTCCTGCACAAGGAAATCAAGCTTTCTGCCGATACAGCCATCCTCGTTGAGAAGGTTTTCCATCTGTGCAAGGTGACTACGAAGACGGACAGTTTCTTCATCAACAGCAGATTTCTCGGAAAAAATCGCTGCTTCTGTCAGGATTCTCTGTTCATCAATCGCGGTATTGCCAAGCAATTCGGAAATTTTAGAATACAGGCGTTCACGGTATTTTTCGGTCAGCTTGGGAGCTTCCTTTTCCACAATGCCAACGCAGTCGGAGAGAATCTGCAAACGTGCAAGCACATCACTGCGAAGCTTTTCGCCTTCCACCTCACGCATCTGGATGAAAGCGGCAATCGCCTTTTCCGCAACGCCAAGGACAGCTGCACGCACTTCATCCTCATCATCCTGTGCTTTTTCAACGCGGAACACATCCGGAAGCTGTAGCAGGGTTCCCCAGCGGAACGATCCTTCTGTGAAATTATCATCCCAGAGCTTATAGCCCTGCTCGTCTTCGGAAAGCGATGCGTTGTATTCCTGCATTGCATTCAGATATCCCTTCACAATGTCGGAATTCACGCGGATATCCGCTTTTTTACCTTCTGTCAATGTAATAGAAAGCGCAATTTCAAGCTTACCTCTGGAAACCTTGGTTTTAACAAGAGACTTGAGTTCCTCTTCGAGATAGGTATAGCTTCGTCCGATACGGACATTCTGTTCCAGGTAACGGGAGTTGACGGAACGGACTTCCACGAGAATATCGCGGTTGTCAATTTGCTCCTGTGCTCGACCGTATCCAGTCATACTTCTCAGCAATGTCAATACATCTCCTTAAATTATACTTTTTATAATGTAATCATTTCAGATTTGATCTTCTAAAAATATAGTATAACATATCTTTGGATTGTTTGCAAGGGGTTGTTCAAAAAAAATTTACATCTTGCATTGAAAAATGAATCGTTATAATCTCTGACATTCAGGGAAGAATAAGCACATATCTTTATGAGAGGAGTAAAAACCATGCAGAAAAGACCAATTGAACCGGGAGATCGCCCCACACCGCTGCTTCCTGTAGAAGAGATGCAGGAAATTCTCGATCAGGAAACAGGATGCACCACGGATATGACGGGGCTGATCCCGGCAAATCCGCAGAACACTGAGAACCTTGAAAGCTATGAACAACTCTACCCCTATCTGCCTCCTGTCATTGATCCGGACCAGATGTAACGCCCCGCACAAAAGTTAGAAAAAACGAAAAATTCAGCAAAAAATTGTCAATAAGCACTTGACAAGCCTTCAAAATTATGATAAAATAGATTTGCCGCTTGTGTTGGGCTAAGGGATAAGTGCGTGTAAACGCCGCCTAAGACAGCGAGTTTTTAGAAAAGGCAGGTGCCAGATTGATGTACGCAGTAATCGAAACAGGCGGAAAGCAGTATCAGGTTCACGAAGGTGATGTTGTATTCATCGAGAAGCTGAATGTTGAAGCTGACGAGACAGTTACCTTTGACAAGGTAGTTGCTGTGAATTCTGAGAGCGGTCTGAGCGTAGGTGCTCCTTACGTTGAAGGTGCAACCGTATCCGCAAAGGTTCTCAAGAACGGGAAGGGTAAGAAGATCACTGTCTTCACTTACAAGCCCAAGAAGGGTGAAAAGCGTAAGATGGGTCACAGACAGCCCTACACACAGGTTCAGATCGAATCTATCAAGGCATAAGAATGCTAAGCGCTGTTTTTGTTAAGAAAAACGGCAAGTTCTGCGGTTGTTCCGTTTCTGGACACGCAGGCTATGCAGATGCAGGGCAGGATATTGTCTGTGCTTCAGTTTCTTCAGCTGTTCAGCTGACTGCTAATCTCATCACGGAAGCTTTTCAGATTCCGGCGAGAATTTCTGCAGGAAACAACACAGTCAAAATTCGTTTACAGGACGGCAGCGATACTGTCGGCACTTCCCTCTTGGAAGGTCTGTATGTTCATCTGCAATGTATTTCGGAAGAATTTCCGGACACGATTCATTTTGATTTTGCGGAGGTGTAAACAATGCTTAGAATCAGTATGCAGTTTTTTGCACATAAGAAAGGTATGGGTTCCACTAAGAACGGCCGTGACTCTGAATCCAAGAGACTTGGCGCAAAGCGTGCTGACGGTCAGTTTGTTCTCGCAGGTAACATTCTCGTTAAGCAGAGAGGAACACGTATTCACCCCGGCAAGAACGTTATGAGAGGCTCTGACGACACTTTATTTGCTACCGTTGACGGAACAGTAAAGTTTGAACGCCTTGGCAGAGACCGCAAGCAGGTTAGCGTTTACGCTGCTGAATAATTTCGCATAACAGCAAGAGGGCGGATAATATCCGCCCTTTTATTTTAATATGGCGGTATAAACCCACCGTTTGTATTGTTTGTAACCAAATCAACCTGCCAAAGGCGGCACGCCTCCCGTCCTTTTATTTAGCCAGACGGTATACAGCGCCGTCAAAATTGCTATAACCAAAAACTGTAAAAGGCGGGAATTGCCGAAGGCGGCTCGCCTCCGAAAGGAGAAAAACACCATGTTCGTTGATATAGTAAAAATCACAATCAAAGCGGGCGACGGCGGAAACGGCGCCGTGTCCTTTCACCGCGAAAAATACGTAAACGCAGGC
>JAZQAA010000148.1:0-2523 GCA_045544975.1 Oscillospiraceae bacterium
TCCATCTGCGCTTCCGGAAGATGGTAGGTACCATAGGTTTCCACAGGATTTTGCGTAGCAATGACCATGAAGGGACGGGGCAGTACATGGGTTTTTCCGTCAAGACTGATCTGGTGCTCTTCCATAATTTCGAGCAGAGCGGACTGTACCTTCGGGGAGGCACGATTGATCTCATCCGCCAGAAGGAAATTACAAATCGCCGCGCCCTCGCGGTATTCAAGGGAACCGTCCTTCTGGTTGACAACGGAATAGCCCGTAATATCGGATGGCATAATATCCGGCGTCAGCTGGATACGGTGAAAGGTTCCGCCGATGGATTTGGACAATGCCGCTGCAAGCTGGGTTTTTCCGACACCCGGCACATCCTCCAAGAGCAAATGACCACCGCAAAGCATGGCAATGATCGCCTGCAGCATGGTTTCTTCCTTACCAACAATGACTTTGCTGGTACTCTGAATCAGGTTTTTCACATCTGTCTGCATAAATTCCCTCCATAATCCGTGCAGCATCCCTGCACTATGCTTCTGTCAATGCTTCATAATAATGCTCCGCTGCATCGTATACGGGATTCTCCGCATCGCTCTGCAGCAATTTTTCTATTTCCTCACAGGTTTTATCTGCCTGCTTCCATTCGCGTTCTGATACAATAGTACATCTCTGCGATGCTGTATCCACAACAAGCAGAATATCCGCATCCATCGCAGCGCGCTGCTCCTCTGCATAGGTATTCAAGAACTGATCGGAATCCTCATCGTCCTCTGCAATATCATCCATCAGAAGCACACAATAACGCTTCTCTGCCGAAGCTGCCTGCGCAAGTGAAGCAAGGCTGTCATACTGCTCCTGTGTCAGCTGCTCACTTCTGTCAAATACAAAAGAAGGCATTTCTTCGCAGAGAGCAAGCAATGTATGCAGTGCTGCACCATAGCTGCCTTCCACCAGATCGGGGGTAGCCTTCGCAATGGCAAGCGCTTTCTCCTCCGCGGTCACCATCTGACTGCATACGCCGGATGTATGAATGACATCCTCATAGGTTTCATTATTGATCAGAATGAGCATTCCGGTACTCTTCTTTCCAAACAGCTCCTGATAATACTGTTTTGCAAAGGAACCGGGCGTTTCGCCTGCAAGATCTGCCGTTACGACAATCGCAAGGTTCATCATTCGCTGGGAAGCATGGGTCTGCGCAATGGCTTCTATCTGTCGAAGCGTCTCATCGGTCAGACTTCCTGTTTCGTCAATCACCGGATGCACCGTGACATCGGGGACTGCATCCGCACGGTCTGCAATCGGGATAGAGGGCTGATTTGTCGTTTCCATCCCCTCTTCGCTTTCAGGCTCTTTCCTGCCGGATGTCTCCGTGCTGCTGAAGTCGTATTCCTCCGAAGGAGAATCTGTCTCCGTCTGCGAGCCGCAGGCTGTCATACAGACAAAAGCGAAAAGTACAATTGTCAGCCATTTCAATCGTCTGTTCATTCTGTCTCCTTTCGGGGAGATTCGGCGTAAACAGTTTCACCGAGCAGATGGATATTCTCTTCAAAATCCACAACCAGAACGGACTGTCCGTCCACTGTCTCACCGCTCCAGGTGCCGTCAGCCGGTATCTGCTGCTGCACAATTTCATAGCCTGCGCAGAACGGAACTCGCAGGGACAGAAGATACATTTCTGATGTGGACATATTGGTTGTCATATGGGGAAGTGCTGAAGAAATCAGCTTGGGTACAGCTGTCAGGGCAGAGCTTTTCAGCTGTGTGAGAAGCTTTGTCATAACCTCGCGCTGACGGGAGGTTCTCTCAAAATCGGCATTACCCACATAACGGATGCGCGCATAGGACAGTGCCTGCTTTCCGTCCAGAACCATGGTACCGCCGCCGCTGAGCAGACCGTCCTCACGGTCGGAACCGAGCAGCTCATTGACCTCGCTCATCAGAATCTCATTGACAGCTCTCGCCTCAGAATCGGATAGCGTTACCTCCACGCCGCCGACCGCATCAATCACGCCGGCAAAGCCGCCGAAGCTGACAGAGACATAATCATCAATGCTGATTTCATAATTCTGCTCCAGGGTATCCATCAAAAGCTCCGCACCGCCAAAGGAATAGGCGGCATTGAGCTTTCCGCTTCCATGTCCGGGAATTTCCACATAAGCATCACGCATAAAGGAAGAAAGATAGATTGTACGGCTTTTGCTGTTAACGGAGAAGAGGATCATAGTATCCGATCTGCCGTTTTCTGCATCTGCATCGCGCGAATCGGTGCCTATGAGCAGGATATTGGTGACATATTGTTCATCGAGTTTTCCATTGGTAACAAGGCGTTCCTCTGATTCCATATGCGCAAGTCTGCCGATGAGCAAAAGTGCTACAGCGGAATAAATGACAAAAATCACCGCAAACAGCACAAATACACTCGCAAAAATCCGACGAAGAAAACGCTTTTTCTTCTTTTTTCTGCGATGCTTTTTCGGCGTTTTCGGTGGAGGAGGCGGTGTATGTGTCGTTTGGGAATTCTGCGGACAAGGT
>JAZQAA010000149.1:0-1841 GCA_045544975.1 Oscillospiraceae bacterium
GGACAAGCATCATCTTGTGATTGATCCGGAAACAGCTCCAATCGTACAGCAGATTTTTGCGATGTATACCGAGGGGAACGGCTACCGACGAATTGTGCAGACGCTGAATGCACAGGGCGTGGTCAGTCCTACCGAGTACAAACGGCAGAAGGGGTCGAATTATGTCAATGGCAATGCGGATGCCAGCAATGCGAAAGGACTCTGGACGCAGTCAACGGTCGCAAGGATTCTTTCGAATGAAATGTATACCGGAACGCTCGTGCAGGGAAAATCGCATCACATCAGCTATAAAAATAAGAAGCGCAAGAAGGTTGCGGAGGAGGATTGGATTCGAATTCCGGATACGCACGAAGCAATCATAGACAGGGAAATCTGGAACAGAACGCAGGAGCGTTTACGCAGCAATACCAGAGTCGGAAAGCGATCGCAGGAGCTGTCACCTCTTTCCGGAAAAGTGAAGTGTGCCGTATGCGGCAGGCCCATGAAACGGAATGTGTATTACAATAAGGCAAAAACGATCCGGTATTATGGCTTACAGTGTGCCGCCTATAAAACAGGTGCGATGAATTGTCCGAACACGAAGACGATCAGCGGGCTTACACTGGAGGAGAAAATCCTCGATGCACTCAATGAGATCATTGAACAATACTGCGAGTCCGAGGAAATCCAGCTGACGGACATCCGCAGAGAGCAGATCGCCGCTCTTGAAAAACGGCTTTCGGCACTTGAGCAGCAGCACAGTGCTGCAAAACAACGCCTTGTTTCGATGTATAAGGATAAGCTGGACGGTGTGATCTCCGATGCGGATTTTGCGGTGTTTCGTGAAAGTCTTGATGCCGAGGAGCAGGCACTTGCAGCGCAGATGTCGGACATCGGACAGCAGCTTGCGGAATGCCGCAGACGGCAGGAGAGTGCGGAAAGTCAGAAGGCTTTGATTCAGAAATACACTCACTTTGAGCATCTTGACCGCAGCATTGCCGATGAATTCATTGATACAGTGGAGATCGGGATGATGGATGAAAAGGGGGAACGGGAGATACATATCCGATGGAAACTATAAAAGGTGCGGCAAATTGCGGTGATTGATAATGAAACCAGCCCGAAAGGAAGTACCTTTCGGGCTGGTATTATGTATTCCCCATACCCCTGTACGGATTATGATTTGGATAACAGTTTACGCTTCATGACAACAAGGTCAAATGCATCAATTCTTCCGTCTGCACAGAGATCACCTGCCTGCCAGTTCGTGAGGGATGCGTCCTGTGTGCAGAGGAGCCACTTCTGGAGCATCACCAGATCAATCACAGTAAACTGTCCGTCCGCATTCACATCCCCCTCAATATCAAGCTGCCATTCAAATACGGGGTAGCCGTCATTTTGCCATGCTGCTGCATTTGTGTAGTGATCCCCCAGCAACTCCGCACCTACCTTGAGGAGGGAGGAGGAGAGGGGAGAAATACCGGTGTAAGGTTCGCTGTTGACCGCACCGGAAGCGGAATCTTTATTATAATAACAATTGGTAATGGTTAGCTCAGGCTGGTAACTGCCCGAAAGTGATTCCACACCGCATGTGATACCGCCAGTTCTTGATGCACCATTGACTGTTCCGGTAAAATAACAATTCATTACCTCTACTGTAGTACAGGTGCTGTTGTCACTGCCAGTCCGTAAATAACCAGCGATACCGCCTGCATAACCATAGACCGCATCTGTTGCAGTAATTTCTGCATTTGCATAGCAGTTTTCAATATAGCCACCCAGATGTACAATGCCGGCAATGCCACCAGTATTATACAGTGATTCTACTGTGCCTGTGAAACTGCATCCGCTTATTTTAGAAC
>JAZQAA010000150.1:0-1764 GCA_045544975.1 Oscillospiraceae bacterium
GCCTCCGACTTAGTTGTAATGGATTTCACCTTGACTGAAACCACATCCTGCATATAGAGCTTCACGGATTTTCTGGCAACTACATAGGTTTTGCCGCTCTGTCGAGCCATCTCATAGGCAAGCGGAATTCCCTTGCTCTCCGCCGTCAGGATCACATCAAAATCCGGTGCTTTCGCAAGCAGCTGCTTTGCGCTTTCCACAGTCACTTCCACATCGGAAAACATAATAAATGCAGCAATATCGAGCTTGTCATTCACAGGGCATTTACGCAGTTCTCTTTCAAGTCCAGCAATCTTCATCTGATAGAATTCAGCCATTTTGAACATCCGCCTTTCTCTTAACCAAGGGACTGCTCGCCCCAGCCCATCTTGACACCAGCCACCATGTGGAAATGCAGATGCATCACAGTCTGACCTGCATCTTCGCCGCAGTTGTTGATAATGCGGTAGCTCTCGATGCCCTCATTTTCTGCAATCTTTGCAGCCGCTTCGAAGATCTTTGCCACCACTGCGGAATTCTCCGCAGTGATTTCCTTGGCACAGCAAATGTGCATCTTCGGAACGATCAGATAATGAATCGGTGCAATCGGACTGATATCCTTGAATGCAAAGACAAATTCATCCTCATATACCTTTGCAGAGGGAATCTCCCCTGCAATAATCTTACAGAACAGACAATCCATTGTCGTTTCCTCCTAATTGAATCAATGGCTCATGACTTCGCCGACGATGCTTTCCAGACCGAGCAGTGCCTCGTCAACCATATAGGTCTTGCCGATACCTGCCATTGCATTATCGGGTCTGCCGCCGCCCTTACCGCCTGTGATCGCGGATACGCGCTGTACAATCTTACCAGCGTGTGCACCCTTTGCAACAGCATCCTTTGTGCAGACACAGTAGAGGGTACCCTTTTCGCCGTCAACGCCTGCAAATACAGCGATCACGGGCTTTTCCATACCCTTGACCTGATCACCGAGCTTGCGGAGCATATCCGCGCCGGCACCATTCAGCATTGCTGAAACAACCTGGATTCCATTGACATCCTTGGCATTATCAAAGAGACTGTCGATGACATTGCCTGCCATCTTCTGACGGAGCTGCTCAACCTGCTTTTCTGTATCCTTGAGCTGGGTTGTCATGGCACTGCAGCGAGCCGGAAGCTCGGAAGGATTATTCAGCTTCAGAGCCTTTGCGCTCTCAAGCACGGTATTCTTATAGCTGTCAAGCAATGCCAGAACACCGGCACCTGTCACAGCCTCAATTCTGCGTACACCGGAAGCAACGGAGCTTTCGGATACGATCTTCAAAAGACCGATGTTCGCGGTATTGAAAACATGGGTACCGCCGCAGAATTCAACGGAATGCTCGCCTGCCTTGACTACTCGTACAACATCGCCGTACTTTTCGCCAAAGAGTGCCATTGCGCCGAGCTTCTTTGTCTCTTCAATGAGCATTTCGTTGACATCCACCGGAATTGCTTCAAGGATCCAGCCGTTGACAATATTCTCAACCTTTTCAATTTCCTCAGCGGTCATTGCGCTGAAGTGGGAGAAGTCGAAGCGGCAAGCCTTGGAATTTACGAGCTGACCTGCCTGGTGTACATGATCACCGAGCACCTGACGCAGAGCTGCCTGCAGGAGATGCGCAGCGGTGTGGTTTCTCATGGTTGCCTGACGGGTGCAGCTGCAGATCTCTGCCTTTGCTGCATCGCCGGTGCGCATAAGTCGGAGGCCAAGCGGTCTTAGGAAGACAACAATGGGCACCA
>JAZQAA010000151.1:0-1724 GCA_045544975.1 Oscillospiraceae bacterium
AGGAATTTTACAGCAGGATGCTCCTGCAGATTTCTGAGTTTTTCAAGCATACCGTCACCTCATTTCTGCACTGCTGTCATCTGGAAATCTTCTGACAAAAGCCAGCCAGCATCTGCGTCTTCCGGAATCTCCCGGTCATCGGTTGTCACACAGCACACAAAGCCGTGTTCGCGCAGTGAACGCATGGCACCGGAAAGACCAGCATCCGGGTAGGATGTATAGATGAGGTAGGCACCGGCTTTTTCCATAGCTGCATTGGGGTCAAGACGATTGCCGTCATAGCGGAAATCTGCAGTGGCAAGCTCCACGGCTGCCTGACGGACTGCCTCCTCGTTCTCAAGGTACAGGCAGTGCCATTTCCCCTCCGAAGCAAACCGGATGGAGCAGGCGATGCCTTGCTGGACAAGCAGCATCAGGAAACCGAGTGCACCTTCCATCAGTATTTCACGGCGTTTCCAGATCTCCGGCGTACCATCCTCCGGCAAATCCAGAATCAGAGAAGGCCGGACGGTGACAGCTGCCTCATCCATACGAACCATGAGTTTATCCCGCTTTGCGGAAAGCTTCCAGTTAATACGGCGCAGGTGATCTCCGGGGACATACTCACGATGCACATAACCCGGCATCGCAGCGGAAGAGTAGACAGCCTGGCTTTCCTCCTCTTCCTCGTCCTGCGTCTGAATGAGATCACTGACGCTTCGCAGCAAAATACCTGCACCTGTAAGGGACGGGATCTCCGGAATGACGCCGATTTTCTGCAGCTGAGGCGGGAGCTTCACGGAAAAGCTGAATAACCCAAGATAATCCGTGATCTGGACATTTCCCAGCTCCGCCGCAGCGCATCCAGCGTGAAGAGCAGTCATCTGGCAGTGCATTCTCTGCGGATTGCCGGACATGAAGGCACATTGCACCGGTCTTGGATCATCGGGCTGCAAATTGGCAGTCGGCAATAGCTGAAACCGGACAAACGGAACCGGCAATCTGCCCTTGCTGCGCAAATTCACCTTCACAGCAAAATGCTTCTTCTTGTCGATATAATCCGGTGCATCCAACGATACTGACAGCTTTCGGCGTGCAAGCAGTGTGAATACCAGCGAAAGGAGCGGTGCAATTATCAGAAAGCTCCATATCACAACGCCGATATCGCCATCAAGATAATTCGTAAAGGCATATGCCATCACACCGATCAGGAACATAGAAATGGCAAGCTTTACATAATTCATAATAAGTTGGAACAGCTTCATTGGCATCACCGCTCGCCGGCATCTGCCGGTACTGGAATGGAGCTGAGCAGCTGCCGCACAAGTGCCTCGGAGGAACCCGCACTGTTACGACCCTTCGGAGAAAGCAGGATACGATGTGCCAGAACTGGCACAGCAAGCGCCTTGACATCATCGGGCGTTGCAAAGCTTCTTCCATGGACAAATGCAGCGGCACGTACCGCCTTAAAGCACGCAATACTACCGCGGGGGCTGACGCCAAGGGTTGTCAGATCGCTCTCACGCGTTGCACGGACCAGTGCAAGAATATAGGATTTCACACTATCCGATACCTTCACCGCATTTACCTGTTCCTGCAAAACACAGATTGTTTCAGGCGTTACAACAGGTTCGGTGATATTCTCGATAGGGTTGTGTTCACCATTGCGTTCGAGGATATTCAGCTCCTCCTGCAAGGTCGGATAGCCCATGGATATTTTCATAAAGAAACGGTCCATATGCGCT
>JAZQAA010000152.1:0-1763 GCA_045544975.1 Oscillospiraceae bacterium
GTTCAAGGGAGGTGTATTTGCCGCCCCACTGCTCGCCCCAGGAACCGACCATGCCGGTTTCCACGAAGGAAATGACATCCTCGTACTCGGTGAGCAGTCCGCTCTCGCCGATCTGTTCAATATGCCGCAGTACCATGGAGAAATCCGCAGGCTCCGGATTGGTTGTGCCGTTGTCATCGTAACGGAAACGAATACCGACCGTTGCACCGTTTATGCGCGCGGACTTGAGGGTGTTTTCAAGGCTTGTGAAGAAAATCTCGTCGAATTCATAATCCGTGCCGTCCTCGTTCATGCCGCTGGAGTACGCCCCGATGCCGATGAGCAGCAGGGAATAGCGGCTGATCGCAGTTGACCAGTCCTTGCCGGGGGCTGTCCGGATCCATGGACAGCTCGTATAGCCGCTGTCACAGGAGCCGAGATCATAGTCAACGGATTCCGTGTAATTGATGCCGCTGTCCTTAAGGTCTGTCTCCGCTGCGGAAGCGGGGAACAGTGCCGTAAGATTTATCAGACAGCAGACAGCTGCCGCTGCTGCGGTCAATCTTGTGTTAAGCTTCATCGCTTTCCACCTCTTCCATCAGGTGCAGGGAAGGGTTCTGTGCTGCCGCTGTCCGGATCACTGCCAGAATCAGCGGTGCTGTCTTTTCCGGATGGAACAGCATGAGTGTGACCGGTTCACCGATCTCTGTCAGACAGTCAAAAAGTGCATCCGCATTATTGCCGTAATAGGACGGGAGCTGCAGCTGCTGGCGCAGATAGCTGTGCGCGCTGTCCGCAGTCTGCATACATCTTCCGTCAAGCCGAATGATGGATTCCATAGTGCCTCCTTAATAAAGCTGTGTGAAGGATTCGTAGTGATCCTCGGTGTAATAAATATTGCCGTCCTCGTCATAAATCAGGCGTTCCGAACCGCGGTAGCCGCCTTCGTAGTTGACATCGCATTCGCGGTAGTCGGCATCGGGGAGGAGCCCCTCGTAGTTGCCGAAATAATCACCGCCGATGCTCATGCCCGGTGCCACATCCCAGAGGTTCCCCTCGGAGCTGACCCAGCCGAGCGCCTTGGCTTCGTTCTTGGTGATGAAATTGCAGGGAAGCTCGCCGAAGGTGTGGATGTACTCCGCAACCTCCGCCGGAGCGGTGTAGCTGCCGTCCGGATTGAGAGTTTCCGGTGCGGTATCGCCGCTTGAGGATGTGTCCGCATCGGCAGCCGCTTCCGTCTCTGCCGAAGTGGGCGCTTCAGTCTGCGCTTCGGTTTCCGGCTCTGTTTCCGCTTCTGTCGGAGCGTCGGTTGCTTCGTCCGTTTCGGTCAGTACGGTTTCCTGTACGGAGCTGGTTTCGAGGAGAATATCCACCACTTCTTCGCATCCGCAGAACATAAACGCTGTGCAAAGCATGAGAAGCAGGGCAGTGAGTTTTCGTTTCATAGCTTGATGATCCTTTCTATGCAGTAAAATCGGCTTTCACCTTGTTATTATTTTACCATGGGGCGCGTGGAATGTCAATGATTTTTGCGTAATTTGACGAAGAAGGGGAGCCTTCGCTGTTCAGCGGCAGTAACCATCCTTCTTAGAATCTGCATGGGTCTGGAAGCGATGCTTCCAGGACGGGGCAGGGAGATGGCGAACAAAGTGAGACATAGGGGACGGCGCAAGCTCGTCCCCCTTGGCGGGTCTGAGGGTGACTCCCCACGGGGTGGGGAGATGTCGAACAAAGTGAGACAGAGGGGACGGGCTGTTCAGCGGCAGCACCCTCCAAGTATAGCC
>JAZQAA010000153.1:0-12406 GCA_045544975.1 Oscillospiraceae bacterium
GCGGAGCCGGAGAATTAAGGCTTTTCGCTTCGAGGTGAGAGGTGAATTTCACTTCTCCCCGCCTTGCGGCGGGGGGCCGTTCATACCCCGTAAAGGATGCGGAACCCGAGAATTAAGGCTTTTCTGCTTCGGGGTGAGAGGTGGATTTCCGCTTCACTGATGAAAAGGGGGACACCAATGAAGAAATGCATTCCCGTTTTGCTGATCATGCTGATGGCTGCGCTCTTTCTGTTTTCATCACAGGGATCGGACGAGACCAATGCTGTCAGCTATCGGTTCTGCCGCTTCGCAGCACGAATGATCTATGTGAAATATGATGAATACGATCCTGCCACACAGGAGCTGCTCTGGCGCGGTCTGAATAGTTTTATCCGCAAGGCAGCGCATTTTTCACTCTATGCAGCGATGGGATTTCTCGGCTATCTCTGGCTGCGCCGGAAGCAATACAACATTTCCACAGTGATGTCCAGTGCGTTCCTCTTTGCGGCACTCGATGAATTCCACCAGACCTTCGTTCCCGGAAGAACCGGTCTTGTCAGTGATATTTTTCTCGATTGCCTTGGTGCGGCGTGCGGTGTATTGGCAGCGTATCTGCTGCTATGTATGTGTTACTGCAGACGCAGGAAACAAATCGTTGAGAAAGGAGTCTGGAAACTATGAAAACCATTCTCATGGTGTCGAATACGGCATCCATGCAATACCAGTTCCTGCTCCCGTGGACGATGCTCCTGCGTGAAATGGGCTATGATGTCCATATTGCCTGCAATTTCGAAGAAGGCAACAATGCCTCTGCACAGCGTATTGCAAGCTTCCGTGCGCAGCTTGAAGACCTCGGTATCAGGTCATTTCAGATCGATTTTGACCGCAATGCCTTAAAGTTGCATAAATACCGAAAGCCCCTTTACCAGCTCGATGCCATTCTCACTGCGCAGCCCTACGAAGCCATTCACTGCCATAGTCCCATCGGCGGCGTGCTTGGCAGAATAGCCGGAAAACGACATGGTTTGAAGGTGCTGTATACTGCCCATGGCTTCCATTTTTTCAAGGGCGCGCCCCTGCTCAACTGGATGCTCTTCTATCCGGCGGAACGATTGCTCTCACACTGGACGGATACCCTCATCACCATCAATCACGAGGATTATTCCCGTGCGCGGAAATTCCATGCCAACGCGCTTTACCGGATTCCCGGAGCCGGCGTAGAACTGGAACGATACCGGCATTCGGATACCGATCGCAGCCGGATGCTCTCGCAGCTGCATATTCCTGAGGATGCTGTGGTATTTCTGAGCATTGGAGAACTGAACCGTAACAAGAACCATACCGTGCTTCTCAAGGCACTGCATTCTTTGCACGATGAAACGCTCCACCTCGTCATTGCCGGAACCGGCGGACTGGAAGAGGAACTGAAAGCGCAGGCAGAGAAGCTTGGCATGGCGCAGCAGGTACATATTCTCGGGTTCCGCGACGATGTGCCGGATCTGCTGCACGCGGCGG
Source organism: Oscillospiraceae bacterium (assembly GCA_045544975.1). Lineage (GTDB taxonomy): Bacteria > Bacillota > Clostridia > Oscillospirales > Ruminococcaceae > UBA3855. The sequence goes on from JAZQAA010000153.1 coordinate 1,495, forward strand.
ATGTGTTTTGCTTTCCCTCAAAACGGGAAGGCCTTGGGTTTACGGCAATCGAAGCCATGGCGGCAGGACTGCCGCTCATTACCTCGAATCGCCACGGAATCCTCGATTACAGCAAGGACGGCATTACGGGGTTTGCGTGCGATCCGGACGATGCGGATGCCTTTGCCGAAGCCATGCGCACGCTTGCAGAGGACAGGACGCTTCGCAGGACCATGGGTCTGCATAATGCAAGAGCCGCCGAGGAATTCGCACTGGATACGGTCATGACGCAGATGCGAAAGATCTACGGAACGGCACTGGGAACGGAGGAAGTACCTGTATCCGTGCCGGAGACTGCAAAAAGGTGATATGTTGGTTTGGGTGACTGTATAAGCTGAACTATCAGGTCTGGGAGCGAGCGCAGCAAAGCCCCGGGGGCGGGGTCGGGGGTGCGGCAGCACCCCCGACTTATTTCCCCCTCCCTTTAGGGAGAGGGGTAGGGGGAGGGCAGGTTTCTGCAAACCATCACTAAAAAAGGACGATGCCTTCGCATCGTCCTTTTCTTGTTATTCTGTCACAAATTCCTGTGCCTTCTTCTGGCGCTTGACATCAACCATAATATCCACAAGCGTTCCCTCGGCGGTGTATTCCTCCGAGAAGAGTTTTCCCTCCTCACGAAGCAGCTGCAGGAAACTGCCCTCAGAATAGGGAATGCACAGCTTCATGCGCTTTGCCGTCTGCGGAAGTCCGTGCATGATCGCCTTGAGCAGGGCGTCCAGTCCGTCGCCGTGCTTCGCGCTGAACCAGACTGTTTCCAGATCGCTCTGCTTCGGGATGTCCACAAGATCCGCCTTATTGAGGACATGAACCTGCGGAATCTCCGCACAGCCAAGGTCATTCAGAAGCTCCTGCGTGATCTTCATACGCTCCTGCACATCCGGCTCGGAAGCGTCCAGTACATGGAGAATCAGATCCGCCTGTGCAGTTTCCTCAAGTGTGGAGCGGAATGCTTCCACCAGATGATGGGGGAGACGGCGGATGAGTCCTACCGTATCCGAGAGCAGTACGGTTCTGCCGTCCGGCAGTTCCAGTGCTCTTGCGGTAACATCGAGCGTTGCAAAGAGCTTGTTCTCCGCAAGTACACCCGCATCCGTGAGCAGGTTGAACATCGTGGATTTTCCGGCATTCGTGTAACCGACGATCGCAACGGTCAGAACACCGTCCTTTTTGCGTCTGCCGGTGATGAATTTCCGGTGCTGCTCCATCTCGCGCAGCTCCTTTTCGAGCTGCGCCACGCGGCTGCGGATGTGACGGCGGTCGGTTTCAAGCTTCGTTTCACCGGGACCTCTCGTGCCGATGCCGCCGCCGAGTCGCGAGAGCGCATTGCCCATGCCGGTGAGGCGCGTCATCCGGTACTTGTACTGCGCAAGGGAGACCTGCAGCTTGCCCTCACGGGTTCGCGCACGCCCTGCGAAAATATCGAGGATCAGCATCGTTCTGTCGATGACTTTGCAGTCGGCAGCATCGGAAATATTGCGCATCTGCATTCCGGTCAGCTCAAGGTCAAAGATGAGCATATCCGCATTCAGTACCTTGACCTGCTCGGCGATCTCCTCAAGCTTTCCGGCGCCGATGCAGGTGGCGGATTCCGGCGAAGGCCGGCTCTGGATGACAGTCGCAAGCACCTCGCATCCGGCAGTATCCGCAAGCTCCGAAAGCTCGTCCATGGATTGCTGCGCGTCATATTCTCCCGTATCCAGCCCCACGAGAATGACTCTCGCAGGGGCATCGTTCTGTTCAATTTCGTGCATAGGTTATTCCTCCGTTTCTGCTTTGCGGTGCTTTGCATGGCGCACATAGCTTTTCTTATTCTCCTGCACCTTTGTTGCCGGATGGCACTGCCCCCAGTCACCGCGTTTCTTAGAATCGATTTCTTTTTTTGCCTTTTTACTAAGCTTTTCATAGGGAATGAAGTGTTCCATCCTGCACCTCCTATTTCCTGCGCGCAGGCAGCTCTTCACTGCCTGCCTTGAAATTGTAGATGGGCTTAATGATATCCGTGATCTCCGCGGTATCCCCGATGTGCCGGACAATTTCGTCCATATCCTTGTACGCCATGGGGCATTCATCGAGGGTGTCCATGCTGACCGAGGTCGTGTAGATGCCCTCCATCTGGCGGCGGTACTCCGCGATGGCGCACTGCTCCTTTGCCTGGCTTCGCGAGAGGAGCCTTCCTGCGCCGTGGGGCGCGGAGCAGTTCCAGTCCTTGTTGCCCTTGCCGATGCACAGGAGACTGCCGTCACGCATATTCATCGGAATGAGCAGGCGCTCGCCGGTTTTCGCCGAAACTGCGCCCTTCCGGAGAATCATCGCCTCCAGATCAATATAATTATGAATCGTGGAGAACTGCTCCTTGATGTGCCAGTGCATTCCCTTGATAATGGTCCTGATCATTGCCTGCCGGTTAAGGCTTGCAAATTTCTGCACAATCGCCATATCATGCAGGTACTGCGTGAACAGCTCACCCTCGCAGTAGGCAAGTCCCTTCGGGACGGCAGTTCTCTTCGTGTTTTTGAGCTTTTTGATCTCGGCAGCAATCTCACGCTGCCTGCCCTGTGCCTTGAGCTGCTCGGTGAGCTTTTGAATTTCCGCATCATCGGACTTGTTCAGTCTCCGGTATGCCTCGTTCTGGTACCAGTTTGCGACTTCCACGCCAAGGTGACGGGAACCGGAGTGGATGACGAGATAGAGCGTTCCGTCACTGCCCCGATCCACTTCAATGAAGTGTTTGCCGCCGCCGAGGGTACCGATGCTCTTCTCCGCACGAAGGGCGTTGATGTGAGCATAGCAGTGCAGCTGCGTAAGGTCGATCTCCTTTGTAAGGGGATGGCTTTTGTCCCGTACGGCAAAGCCGGAAGGGATTTCCGCACGGATGAGTTTATCGAGCTTCTGCGGCTCGATGTGGGTTTCTTTGAGGACTGCGGTTTCCATGCCGCAGCCAATGTCCACGCCGACCAGATTCGGAACGACTTTGTCGGTGATCGTCATGGTGGTACCGATGGTGCAGCCTGCGCCGGCGTGCACATCGGGCATAATGCGGATCTGCGAGCACTTTGCAAACTCCTGACTGCAAAGTGCAGTCACCTGTGCAATGGAAGCAGCATCCGCATGATCGGTGAAAACCACTGCGCTGTTGTAAGCGCCGTTAATTGTAAACATTCTTTTCTCCTTTTCTGCTGCCTCCGGACGCAAAAAGGCGCTTCTGTACTGCTACAGAAGCGCCGAAATCACATGGGTAGGGGATTAGACCCGCACTCCGTCCGAAAGGTCAGCGGCTGTATCTGTATGCGGTTTTGTGTATGTAGTTGTGGAAATCGGATATTGGTTGAACATGACGCGTACCTTCCTTTCTGTAAATTGATCCGGCATCTGCGCCGGAACGCTATCATTATAGCATAGTTTCTGACCCTTGTCAAGCATTTTGTGAAAAAATCACTGACTCTCCGAAGTGCTTTCGCTTGTAACAGCTTCCGTGCTCTCCTCCGTTCCGGCAGTGGCGGCTTCCGTTGCAGGTGCGCTCGTTCCCTCTGTGAAGGAATCAAAATACAGCGTCAGACCGTAGGAGGGGAGTGTGTATTCGATGGGGGTGCCGTCCTCCTGGAAGGAAAGCGTGCAGGCGGTATCATCAAGCTCGCACTCGAAAACTACACGGTCCTCCTCCTGCTTTCCCTCCCATGCGGTATCCTCTGCCTTTTCATCCACCAGATCCATCAGCTCTTCAAGCATCGTCCGCACTGCCTGTGCGGACTGGGGCACGGAGAATTCCAGACCCTTGTAGGAAGCGGTGACCTCATCGTCAAGGAAATCCAGCTGCACGCCGGCAAGTGCCTTCGGCTCGGAGAATACCATGCTCCATGCCTCATTCCCATAGCGTGTCAATGTCCCTTTGGTTTCGCCGTCCGCAGTGGACAGCGTTACATCCGCGGAAAAGCTGCCGGTCATCCGGTTGTCGATGGTGCCGGGCGTTCCGGCAATGGCACAGCCTCCTGCGCTCAGCAGGAGCGCGCTCATTCCTATGAATGCAAACATTCGTCTCATTTCATCACCTCAATTAGTTTTTGGAGATTGGACTTCCTGCATATTTGCATTCCTGTCGGCGGCTACAGAATTTCCGCCAGTGCGCCTATCAGATCCTGCGGCAGCATACAGCTTTGGGGAAGGCGCTTTGCTGCCGCATCCCCTGCAGCTGCATGGAAGGTTACGCCGCACCACGCGGCAATGTCGGGACAGCGCAGCTGCGCTGTAAGGGAGGCAATGATGCCTGCAAGTACATCGCCGCTGCCGGCTCTTGCCATACCGGGATTTCCGAGAGTGCAGACATCCATGGATTCGCATTGCGGGTCATAGATGATTGTGCCTGCGCCCTTGAGCACGACGATGGCACCGGTCAGCTGTGCAAGGCGTTTTGCTGCCGCCGGACGATCCGCCTGCACCTGCGCTGTGGACACCCCGAGGAGCCTTGCTGCTTCCGCAGGATGCGGTGTCAGAATGGTTCGTCCCTTTGGTATCCATTCTATGCAGCCTTCCAGTGCATTCAGACCATCCGCATCGATGATCACAGGACAATGGCTGCACTCGAGGAGGAATTTTGTCAGATTACGGGTGTTTTCCGTCAGACCCATGCCGCAGCCGATCAGAAGGGCATCCTTTCCGGCAAGGGCTTTTTCCAGAATAGCGTGGTTCTCCTCATTGAGGAAAAAGCCGTTTTCATCCGTCCGAAGCGGCAGGCACATACATTCCGGCACACGGACGGAGAGCGTCCGGAGCGCTTCCTCCGCCGAAGCCACGGTCGAAAGTCCCACGCCGCTGCGCATGGCGGCTTCTGCCGCGAGGACACAGGCACCGCGCATCCGGACACTGCCGGCAACGGTCAGAAGATGCCCCCTTTGGTTCTTGTAAGCATCCGCTGCAAGATTGGGCAGCCAGGTGCGCGCGCTCTCCAGCGTCACAAGATTCGCAGTTCCTGCAGTTTCAGCAAAATCGCGCAGCACATCCTCCGGTGTGCCGATCGGGACAACGCGGATTCTGCCGCATTTCTCACGCAGGGGATACTGGGACATACCGAGCTTCATGGCACCGAAGGTCACGGTCAGGTCAGCGTCATGCACGCCCTTCGAAACCGTACCCGTCAGACCGTTGCCGCCGCTCGGGATATCGCAGGCGATCACCATACCATGCCCGCACGGAAATTTTGCTCTGCGTGCTTCCGCCGGAAGCTCCCCATGGAAACCCGTTCCGAAGAGCCCATCCACGACAACCTCTGCCTCAAAGCAGTTCTGATCCCAGCTCTCGGGGAAACGGATGGTGCCGAGTTCTTCTGCGCGCTTTCTGGCGGCAGTGGAAATGTCAGTTTTCGGGGAACCGAGGGGCGCGAAAACCTGCACCTCCCATCCGGCGAGCGCAAGGTGATAGGCTGCAACATAGCAGTCGCCGCCGTTGTTGCCGGTACCGGCAAGGAATACGATTGTTTTCGCTCCGGGGGCTTCTTCCATGATGCACTGTGCAAGTCCCCGTCCTGCGTGTTCCATCATTTCCGCATAGGAAACACCTGCCTCGTCGGTGAGGGCTTCTAGCTCCTGCATTTGTTTCGGGGTAACTAAAAAATCCATCGCTTCGTCCTTTCTGTGAAAACGGCACTTCCCAATAAAGGAAAGTGCCGTCCATGACTGTTAATTCTGTCCTTCAATCACAAGCTTCTTCAGTGCGCCAAGATCGAATACATCGAGTCTGTCATCAGCAATCACATCTGCGCTCACACGCTGCGCTGCAAGGGGAAGATCCTCCTGATTGATCAGATACTTCTGCAGCAGAATGACATCCAGTGTATTCACTGTACCATTCTGATCTACATCGCCGAGAATTGCATAATCCATGCCCGGCTCTGTCCAGTCCTCCGTGGTTTCCTCCACGGTAGTATCATCAATAAATTCTGTTGTCGGCTCAGTGGATTCCTCGGTCGTCGGTTCTGTTGCTTCCGGCTCGGTTGCCTCGCCCCATTCGCTCTCATCAATGATGCCGGCAACTGCATAGAAGGAATCCTTCACAGAATAATCCGCATTGAACAGCAGCGGATAGCCGGTCTTGCGCCAGCTGGTGCCGTCGGTAATGCCCCAGAACACGACAGCAGTGATGTTCGCACCCTGCTGCTTTTCTTCTACGATCACCTTCATGATATCCTCATACGCCTGTGTCTGTGCGGAGAGGTCGGAGGTGTTGTCGTACTGGGTGATATCCAGCTCTGTTACCTGAATTTCCAGACCGAGCTGTGCGTACTTCTCAATTGCCTGACGATAGAGGTTTGCGTCCGGATAGCCGACATCGAGATGGGACTGCATACCGATGCCGTCAATCAGACCCTTAGCTGCAAGATCGGCTGCCATATTATAGATGGCATCGCGCTTGCCCTGAATGTACTCATTATAGTCATTGTAGAACAGCTTGCATCCCTCCGGCGCATACTTTCTTGCGCTGACGAAGCCCTGCTCGATGTAGGAATTGTCACCGTAGATCATTGTCCACTCGGAGTCGCCGTTATCGGGGTTGGTGCCGGCTGCACGCAGGCTGCCGTCCTCCATGTAGCATTCGTTCACAACATCCCAGCAGTAGACATTCAGATCCGGGAATTCATTCTCAAACGCTTCGAACACTGCCTTGATGTAGTTGTCAATTCTCTGGTTCATGATGTCCTTGGAGACATACGCGCCGCTGGAGGAGAAGCCCTCCTTGAAGAACCAGTCGGGCGTCTGGCTGTGCCAGAGCAGAACATGACCTCTTACCGGAATATTGTTGTCCTCGCAGAAGGTCAGAACGGAACGCGCCTGATCAAGGGAAACCGCAACGGTCACATTGTCACCGATTGCCTGTGTAGCTGCCTGATCCATCACATAGTCGGGCTTGAGCTCGTTGCCGATGGTGACGCTGTTGAAGTGATGCTTGACGATCTCCTTGGAAATCTCCGTGTTCAGCTCGGAGGGGGTGACTGCGCAGCCGATTCTGAAATAATTGGCGTAGATGTCCTTGAGGGGTGTTTCGTCCAGAGCCTCCGTGCTCCAGGAGGCTTCGCCCGTGATGGAGATATCGTCCACGAAGAAGCTGTTGGTGGAGCTGCTTGTCTGGAAATAAATCAGAATATCGCTTGCATCGGACGGAATATCATAGTCCGCCGAGATCTCATACCAGCTGCCCTGCGCCGCATCCGCGGAACCGATGGTCTTGTACTGTGCGTTGCCGGAACCATCCGTGTATTTGAGCTGGAGCTGAATGGTATCTGTGGAGACAGCGGACTGCATGACCCATGCGGAGAAGCCGTAGGTCTTGCCGCCGACGAGAATGCTCTCCATGGAGCAGGATGTGCCGTGCCAGGTGTCGGTTCTTCCGTCCACATAGAGACTGTAGCTGCCGGAATGGCTTGCATTATTGGTGGTGGATACGGACTGGGAGCCGAAGCTTGACCATCCGCCGCTGCCGCTTTCAAAATCGGCTGCGTGCAGGACGGTTTCCGCTGCGTCCGTTGCAAGCTCCGGGAAGCTTGCAGTTCCTGCAAACAGGGCTGCCGCTGTCAGAAGACACGCCCATTGTTTTTGTTTCAGCATAGTATGACTCCTTTCAAAAGTACGAAATTTTGCCGTTTTCAATTCATGCTGCACTCATTATAGCACATTTTTGCAGAAAATGCAATAGAATTTTGGAATGTTTCACATATTTTTCCTCGGATTTTCGCAGAAATTTGCTGAGTTGATGGGGTGGACAGATTTTTTCTGCAAAATGTTGCAAAAAAAGACTTGAAGATTTGTGATTTTTGTGATATAATAACAATGACGAACCTGCCGGGTGGCAGAAGTTCGAAGTAAAGTTTGATAGCGAAAGGATGGAATCCATCATGAACAAGTATGCTGGTACACAGACTGAGAAAAACCTGGAAGCTGCTTTTGCAGGCGAATCCATGGCAAGAAACAAATACACCTATTTTGCTTCCAAGGCAAAGAAGGAAGGCTTTGAGCAGATTGCTGCGCTCTTCCTCAAGACTGCTGACAATGAGAAGGAGCACGCTAAGATGTGGTTCAAGGAGCTGAACGGCATCGGCGATACCGCGGAGAATCTTGGTGCAGCTGCTGAGGGCGAGAACTATGAGTGGACGGATATGTATGCAGAATTTGCAAAGACTGCCGAGGAAGAGGGCTTCCCGGAGCTGGCTGCAAAGTTCCGTCTGGTGGCTGCCATTGAGAAGCAGCATGAGGAACGGTCCCGTGCACTTCTGAAGAATGTCGAGACTGCACAGGTATACGAAAAGAGCGAAGTGAAGGTATGGGAATGCCGCAACTGCGGTCATATCGTGGTTGGCACCAAGGCACCTGAGGTATGTCCTACCTGCGCACATCCGCAGAGCTACTTCGAGGTACACGCTGAGAATTATTAATTGCAGCAGATTTTGTGATGCCTGCCCCTTTCTCGATGGAAGGGGCAGATTTCTTTTCCACTTGACATTCCCCCTATTATATTGTAAAATAAAAGATAACAAGGCTGTTGTTACAGCGGAAATTCAAAACAAAGGCGGTAAATGACCATGAATATACTGGAAATGCAGCAGAAAATTCTCGAATGCAAGAAGGAACAGGATATTTGTATCCTTGCGCACAGCTATGAAGCAAGGGAAATCTGCGAGATTGCAGATTTTGTCGGAGATTCCTATCAGCTGAGCGTCAAAGCTGCACAGTCCGATGCCCCCACGATGCTGATGTGCGGTGTGCGCTTCATGGCGGAAACCGTGAAGATTCTTTCGCCGGAGAAGAAGGTGCTGCTCTCGAATCCCGATGCAGGATGTCCCATGGCAGAGCAGATGGACAAGGCATTCATTCAGTCCGTGAAGAATGAATACCCCGATTATACCGTGGTTGCCTATATCAATACCACTGCGGCGCTGAAAACCATCTCCGATGTTTGTGTGACATCTTCCTCTGCGGTAAAAATTGTGGAAAAGATCGAGAACGATAAGATTCTGTTCATCCCTGACTGCAATCTTGGCTCGTTCGTACAGAAATCCCTGCCCCATAAGACCGTGAAGCTCCTCAACGGCGGCTGCCCGATTCATTCTGCAGTTCCCGGCGAGGCAGTGGCGCACGCGAGAGCGCTCCATCCTGACGCGCTTCTGCTCGTACATCCGGAATGTATTCCGGCAGTGACAAATCAGGCGGATTTTGTTGGCTCTACAGCGGCAATCATGGATTTTGCAAAGAATTCCGATGCAAAGGAATTCATCATCGGCACGGAGATCAGCATTGCAGAGCATCTGCAGTATGACTGCCCCGATAAGCTGTTCTATCCGCTTTCCGGCAAGCTCATTTGTCCCGATATGAAGGCTACCACGCTCGTGGATGTTTATCGTGTTCTCACCGGAGAAGCCGGTGAAGAAATTACACTGGATGCACAGACCATCACGGATGCAAGACGCTGCATTGACGCGATGATCGAACTGGGAGGTTAATATGGCAGAAAAGGCAATCATTGCTATGAGCGGCGGCGTGGACAGCTCTGTTGCGGCACAGCTCATGCTCGATGCCGGATACGAGTGCGTTGGCGCTACGATGAAGCTTTTTTCGAATGAGGATGCAGGTATCCCGAAGGAGAAAACCTGCTGTTCCCTCGATGATGTGATGGACGCGCAGGCGGTCGCTGCCCGCCTTGGAATGCTCCACTATGTGTTCAATTTTTCTGATCGCTTTGAGCGCGATGTGATGGCGGATTTTGCCCATGCCTATGAGATCGGCGCAACGCCGAATCCCTGCATCGAATGCAACCGGCATCTGAAATTTGACGCGATGGTCGATCGAATGAAGATCATGGAGTTTGATTATGTTGTCACCGGGCATTATGCGCGCGTGGAATTTGACGAAGCAAGCGGCAGATATCTCCTCAAAAAGGCAGTGGATGCCTCCAAGGATCAGAGCTATGTGCTCTATACGCTCACACAGGAGCAGCTGCGGCATATCCGTTTTCCGCTCGGCAATTTTCACAAGTCCGAAATTCGCGAAATCGCGGAGCAGCGAGGTTTTGTGAATGCGAAAAAGAAGGACAGCCAGGATATCTGCTTTGTGCCGGACGGCGACTATGCAGGTTTTATTGAACGCTTTACCGGAAAAACCTTCCCGGAGGGTGATTTTGTCGATACAAAGGGAAATGTTCTGGGCAGGCATCGGGGTATTGTGCACTATACCATCGGTCAGCGCAAGGGGCTTGGCATTGCAGCAGGGCATCCGCTCTATGTCTGCGGTCTGGATGTTCCCGGAAACCGTGTGATTCTCGGTGAAAGCGAGGATCTTTTCACGGACTCCCTGACGGCAGAACGGGTGAATCTGATTTCTGTCCCATCCCTCGCAGAGCCGATGCGCGTGAAAGCGAAAATCCGCTACCGTCACACGGAACAGCCTGCAACAGCGTGGATGACCGAGGATGGACTTCTTCATGTTAAATTCGATGAGCCGCAGAGAGCCATCACCCGCGGACAGGCAGTTGTGCTGTATGATGGCGATACTGTCATTGGCGGCGGCACGATACGATAAATAGAAAACCTGAGAAAGCATGCCGCTTCTCAGGTTTTTGTTTGTTCTATGAAATCATGCTGCCGCAGTATTCGCACTGTACAGCCGTTCCTGCCGGAACCGCCGCCGATGCACCGCAGTGGGGACAGGTAACGGCGCGGACAACAGGCGGCTTCTCTTTTGCCAAAGAATGCGGCATGATCAGCCGGAGCTCTGCCTTATTGATGTAGGAACCGGGGAAGAAACCATATCGCATCAGCTCCTCCAAACAATTGATTGCCGTGATTGTGGGGATCCCCATTGCGCCGGCAAGCGCCTTCACAGAATCCGAGCCGCTG
>JAZQAA010000154.1:0-2435 GCA_045544975.1 Oscillospiraceae bacterium
CAGAATATTGTGAGCAGTTCCATTGCATTGCACATAGGTGCAGGGATAGCTGCTGCATTGGCTGGGAAATTGCCATTGATGCGGATACAGCTGCGAAGTACGAATGCATAGAAGGCGCGTTCGGAGAACGACTGCGTGAGGGGATGTCCGAAGCAGAACCAAGGGGATTTCTTCTGACAGAGCAGGAACGCTGCCCCTTTCTGAATGAACAGAATTTATGTGATATCATTCTGAGTCTCGGTGAGGATGCTCTCTGCCAGATCTGCCGTGATCATCCTCGGTATTTCGAATGGTTTGACGGCGTGCAGGAAGGCGGAATCGGAATGGGTTGTGAGGAAGCCGCACGGATCATCCTGTCATGGAATGCCCCTTTTGCCGTAACGGAAACGGAAATTCCCTGGGAGTCCGCCGATGATTATGATCCGGCACTTTACGACTGCCTCTTGCAGGCAAGGTCGGCGATGATCCATTATCTTGAGAATGCGGATCGTACGCTTCCTGAAAAAATCGCGGATCTGCTCTGTTTTGCAGAGCGGCTGCAGGAACGCACCGATCAGGGAGACAGGACGGTGTTGTCGATTACGGAGACTCCTCTTCCGGAGTCGGCGTCGGATCCGGATCCGATTCTTGCGTTTTTACAGACGCTTGAACATATTTCGCCTGATTGGGAACCAGGACTTGCAGCGTGCCGTAAGCGCTTGCAGGCATTCACCAGCTGTAATCTGCTGATAGAGCATCCGGAAACGGAACGCTATTTGCAGAATATTGCTGTTTATTTTCTGTGGCGTTATTTCCTAAAGGGTGCGTTCGATGAGGAATTCCTCTCTCGCGTGAAGCTCATGGCTGTGAGCGTATCTGTGGTTGCATGCCTTTTTTGTGATGCCCTGCAAACAGGCAGTGCATTGACGCTTGCAGATTGTGCAGAGCTTGCAAAAGCCTATTCGAAAGAGATTGAATACAGCGAGGAGAACCTTGAAGCCATGCTCGACGCAGCATATCTCCATGAAGCATTCGGAACGAGGACGCTGTCCTCGCTGCTCCAAAATTTTATGTGGTAAGCAATTCCATGTACCGGGAATACAAACAGGGATATACTAATTGCAGGAATACCTGCATTGATAGGGAATAGAAAAGTGCACAATTTATCTTGCTGTTTTTTGTTGAGAACGCTGATTTTTTGTGGATTTTTAAAAAATATGTCAATTTTTCTTCCATTCAGTTGTCTTATGAGTAGAAGCGTTTGTGACAGCGCGTAAATAGAGAAATGGAGGAAATCAAAATGACGAAGAATTATCAGATGACAAGAGAAGCAATGTATCTGCGTATTCGTGCTCTTCGGAAGAAGTCCCATGTGACCCAGGCACAGATGGCACAGAAGCTCGGTATCAGTCGGAGAACCTATGCCAATTATGAGCGCGGCGTACACGCCATGCCGGCAGAAATTCTGTTCTGTATCGCCGATATGTATGGCTGCAGTATGGATTATCTTGCAGGAAGATCTCCGCAGCTCAGGGAATGCGTTGCTGTTGATTGATAGGAAAATCCCTTGCTTTCTCTTGTGATGAATTCCCCGCGTAGTTCCGGAAGGAGGAAGTGTATGACAACCGAAAGCAAGGAAAGCGTCCGTAACAGTGTTAGCCGGATGCTGTTTGTGGCTCTCAGTATACTGTTCCAGATTGGTTGGGTAAGTATGCTTGCCATTCGGCTTAGTATGTATTCTACATGGTTTTTCCTTATTGGCAGTTTTCTTGCATTGATTATTGCATTGTATGTCTATGGTTCGAACCGCAATGCAGCTTTTAAGATGACATGGATGATTGTACTGCTGACATTTCCGCCGATGGGCCTTTGTCTGTATTTTCTGATCGGCAATTCCAAGACCACAAAGCGAATGCAGCGGCGCTATGAAGCGATCGGAAAGGAGCTTTATGTGTTCCGCGAACACGCGGATGATGCCTTCCGCAAAGCGGAAAAAGAGGACATCCGTGCCGCTAACCAGATGCGCTATATCCGTGATTTCAGCGGATTTCCTGTATATGATGACACCGAGGTCGTCTTTTATTCGGATGCGATGCAGGGGTTTCTTGCACAGCTGGAGGCTCTGGAACAGGCGGAGCATTTCATCTTTATGGAGTACCATGCCATCGAACAGGCAAGGGCATTCTCCATGGTGCACGATGTGCTCAGGCGCAAAGCAGCACAGGGCGTGACGGTGCGGCTGTTTTACGATGATGTGGGAAGCATTGGCTTTATCAACCATGACTTTATCAAGAGAATGCAGCAGGACGGCATTGATTGCCGTGACTTCAACCCCGTGGTTCCAGTTCTGAACCTTTTTATGAATAACCGTGATCACCGGAAAATCACCGTCATCGACGGTAAGGTCGGCTTCACGGGCGGCTATAATCTTGCGGATGAGTATTTCAATATGACGC
>JAZQAA010000155.1:0-4306 GCA_045544975.1 Oscillospiraceae bacterium
GCCATGTCGTTCTGTGAGCCAAGGAGTTGGTGCCCATTGTTGTCTTCCTAAGACCGCTTGGCCTCCGACTTCAATGCTGGTTGAACCAATATACATACCCGGTCTTTTCCGGACAGGATCAAGTCCTTCGAGCACCTGAATCTGTTCGGCGTCATAGCGCTGCTCTTCTTCCTGCAGATTCTGCTGTTCCATACTGTTCACACTCCGTTTCTTGATGTCAGACTGGTGAAAAAATTGATTTTTCAACTGTTTCAACAAAGTTTTCAACAATTTTAGTTGAAAACATTTCTGAGAAATGCGTCATTTTCTGCGCTTTTCTTCTACTTTTACACATTTTCACAAATTGGTATTCCACTTTTTCAAGACTCCATAGCGGTCAGAATACCATCCTGCATTTTCCAGAACTTCCCTTTATTCGGCAGTTTCAGCGAGGAGGGATGGCACAGGGTAATGAACACCTGCATATCCGCTGCCATTTCACAAATGAGCCGCTGTCTGCGTTCATCCAGCTCACCCATCACATCGTCCAGAAGAACAACGGGGGAGCATTTTCGTTTTTCATAATAGAGATATGCCTGCGCAAGCTTGAGCACCAGTGCGGTGCTTTTGCGCTGTCCCTGCGAACCGAAGAGCTGCACGGGATTGCCGCCGATTTCAAGAATCAGATCATCCCTCTGCATACCCTTCTGGGTATAGCCGAGTCTGAGATCCTCGTCAAGATTCTGCATGAGTGCATTCTCATAGCATTCAATATGCCGGATTTCCGGCTTTTCCGGAAGCTCCTCATCCCCATAGACCGCACTGCGGTACCGGAGAGTAAGCTCCTCTCTGCCGCCGGTCATGGTATGGTACAAATCCCTGCAAACCGGCGCAATATTGCGGATATACTCCGCACGCATACAGCTGATGAGGGCACCTGCCCTTGCAAGCTGCGCATCCCACATTGTGACATCACTGCGGCGCATTCTGCCCTTGAGGACCTGATGGATGCCGGCATTGCGCTGCATAAGCAGCTGGGAAGCCCTGCCAACATAATCCATATTGGAGGTTTTCAGCTGACAGGCACACAGATCCATGAAGGAGCGGCGTTTTTCGGGAGAGCCGTCGACAATCTCCACATCACTCGGCGAAAAGGCAACGCAGTGGAACGCTTCAAAGAGTCCGCCGGTTTTTGCCGTAGGCACGCCGTTGATGGTAATGGTACGCTTTCTTTCCCTGCCGCGCTGGACGCTGTAGGTCATTCTCTGCTCGCGCCTTCCGTCATAAAAGCGCATATCGCACTGAAAAAACGGCGCATCGAAGCCAAGATAATGCCGATCCTTCACCCCGTGGAAATTCCTGCATCCCGTCATCAGCCAGATGGCGTCGAGGAGATTGGTTTTTCCCTGGGCATTATCGCCGATGATCACATTGAAGCGGCTGTCCGGTTCGAACTGCACCGCCTTCAGATTGCGGAAGCCATCGGCTGCAAAGGAAGTAATATACATGAATTACTGAACCTCAACCACAAATCGATCCACTGCTACCACATCGCCGGAACGAATCTTCTTGCCGCGCATCGTGCAGACCTCTCCATTCACGGAAACTGCACCCTGCTGCACAAGCTCCTTCGCAAATCCGCCGGTGTCGCAGAGTCCTGCAAATTTCAGCAAGGAATCAAGCTTAATGAATTCTGTTGTAATCTTCACCTGGATAGTTTCTTTTGCCATGGTATTCCCTTTCTATTGAGAGTTAACGGTAAAGCGACAGGGGATTCTGCCCCTGTCTTTCGTCAAGGAAATGACGCTTGCAATTCTAACATTTTGCCTTTGTCCCCTTTAGGGGGCAATGGCAAAATGCTTCGGGATTCCAAAGGGATCACATCCCTTTGGCGGGGGTGAGGGGGCAGCGCCCCCTGTTGTCTTACAGATTAACCCTTCAACTGAATCGGCATAATCAGGTAAATGAAGCTTTCGCCTTCCATGGGGGTGATCTTGATGACCTTATTGCTGCCGCTCATCTGGATGCGGATTTTGTCGCATTCGCAGGCACGCAGTGCCTCGAGGAGGTACTTGTTGCTGAAACCGATGGTCAGGCTTTCGCCGTTAATATCCGCCGGAATTCTGTCATTGATCACACCAATACCGGTTTTGCAGGTGATTTCCATGAAGCCATCTGCAAAAACGCAGCGCATCGGCGCTTTATTCTTATCATTGATCAGGAGCGCACATCTTTCTGCGCAGCCGATCACATCCCTTGTATTCATAATTACTTCGGTCTTGCAGTCAGCCGGAATGCTGCTGCGGAAATTATGGAACTGTCCTTCGAGCAGTCTTGCAAACAGCTCAAAGCCGTTTACGGAAAATACGATATGCTTGCCGTTTGTGGAGAATTCACACGGCATTTCCGCCTCATCCTTCAGAAGCATAATCAGCTCGGAAAGTGCCTTCTTCGGTACAACAAACCGGAAGGAACCAAGCTCTGCTGCCTTTTCCTGGCGCATTGCCATTCTGTAGCGGTCCATAGCAACAATGTACAGCATATCCTCACCCGATTCAAACAGCTCACCGGTCAGAATCGGCTTATCCTCCTTGATAGAAGCCGCAAAGCTGGACTGCTGGATCATGGATTTAAGAATTGCCTGCGGAATTGCCGTTTTCTTTGTGGATTCCACCACCGGCAGTGCAGGGAATTCTTCAGCGGACATGGCAGAAATCTGGTATTCCGTATTGCCGCTTCTGATTGTGGCATTAAGGGAATCATCTATTTCAAACTCAACCTCTTCGCCGGTCAGGCGTCTGGTCATTTCACTGAATAATCTTGCATTCAGCACGAAGGAAAACTGATCACTGCACTGTGCTTTGACAACTGTACGGATACCGATTTCCAGGTCATAGCCCGTCAGTACCACGCCGCCTTCCTGCATCTGTACGCAGATACCTTCAAGCGCACTGATGGTGGATTTCTGGGATACGCCCTTCGAAACATGGGCAATGGCACTGCAGAGATCATTCTTATTGCACTGAAATTTCATATTGATCAACTCCTGTATACTCTTTGGTTGTGCACCTTTCTTTTCCACATTGCTTTCCTCTGTCCGGGAATGTCAGTTCCCTTATTATCCTTCCTATCATTCATAAATAAGAATCGTCGTAGTAGTAGGGGGTCTTGAAAAGTTGAAAGATGAACAAAACAACCTGATTCCGGAAAAATGCGCATATTTTTTCTTCACAATCGCATTCTGGAAAATTTGTGAAAAAGTGGAAAGAGAATTTTCCGCAAACCCCTCTGTGGATTTGTTGAGAAATTGTGGAGTGGAAAGGGAAAAATTCTTGAAAATTTTGTGGAAAACAAAATACCGCAAAATGACCTTTTCACAATCTGTGGAAACGGGCGTTTTTGAAAAAGTGGAAACTTTGTCGGAAAACATCCTAAAACATGGAAAATACTTAAAAATCTTTTCAACCAAGTTTTCAACACATTGTGGAAAACTTGGTTGAAAGCTGTTTAATATCTGTCAGACGGTCGGGGGATTCGGATTTTTATCGCGGATGTCCTTAATGATATCATCCACAAGCTCACGAAGGTTGGCATCCTTCTTGATAGCGACCGTAACATTATTGATGGCATATACAATGGTAGAATGGTCTCTTCCGCCGAACTCCATACCAATGGCAGCGAGGGGCATACCGGTTACTTCACGCACAACATAGGCAGCTACCTTACGCGCTGTGGAGATCTGGGAGGTTCGTTTGGAGGAACGGATATCCTCAGGCGTAATGCCATAAACATTGGCAACCTCTGCAATCACCTTCTCTACCGTAATCGGAATCGGCTGGTCATCGGTGAGAATATCGCGGATGACGCTCTGTGCCATAGAAATCGTCGGAGAGCTGTTTGCCAGCATCTTGAGTGCCTTTAGTTTCTTCACAGCACCCTCAAGCTGACGGATATTGGTTTTCAGACGATTGGCAATGAATTCTGTTACTTCGTCCGGAATCTTGAGATCGAGAAGCTCTGCTTTTCTGCGGATAATTGCAAATCTGGTTTCGAAATCCGGTGTGCTGATATCTGCAATCAGACCCCATTCAAAACGGTTGCGGATTCGCTCTTCCAGTGTTTTCAGATCGCGCGGCGGCTTATCAGAGGTGATGACAATCTGCTTGTCCTCGGAATGGAGCTTATTAAAGGTATGGAAGAATTCCTCCTGCATACGCTCCTTGCCGGAGAAGAACTGGATATCGTCGACAATCAGAATATCCGCATTGCGGTACTTGTTGTGGAACATGGTCATATCCTTCTGGTTGATTGCCTGAATCAGCTCATT
>JAZQAA010000156.1:0-2850 GCA_045544975.1 Oscillospiraceae bacterium
AGGGGTGGCAGTCCTGCAAGACAGCCACCTCACTTTGCTATAAAAATATCAATCTTTTTGTATAAAAAGAACAAAATTTCTTGTTGAAACACAGCAAAAGGGAGAATCGAAAATTTATTTTCGAAAAAGTTGTACGCAAACATACAACTTTTGCCCGATTTTGACCCCCTTATGAAAGGAGGTTTTGCAGATGAAGAACCAATCGGATACCGCAGCAGCGGTGGAGGGACTGCGCAAGCTCGCCTTCGGGAAATGCAATGATGCAGTCAAGCTTGTCTTTGCAGAGGAGGTTCCCTCCATGCAGACGCTTGCGCGGATGGATCTCTTTAATGTTGCGTCCATCTCGCGGGACAAGGGCGGCGGTGTGGAGGTGCGCTTCTTCGACCGGCAGAAGGCACTCGAACGCCTGTATGAATATGCCCATGCTTCGCAGGAGGGCGCTTCGGCACGGAGTCTTCTGCAGGCGCTCACTGGGGATGATGACAATGCAGTTTGAGAAATTCTCCCCGAAGCAGCGCCTTGCCATTCGCTGGTGGACGATGGAGCAGTATCGGGACAGGGATGCGCTCATCTGTGACGGTGCCGTCCGAAGCGGTAAGACCCTGTGTATGTCACTGGGCTTTGTCTGCTGGGGGATGGCTTCCTTTCAGGGCGGTACCTTTGCGATGTGCGGCAAGACCATCACTTCGCTCGAGCGGAATCTTGTGCGGCCGCTTCTGCAGGTGCTTGAGGACATCGGATTCGCGTGCGCGCATTCGGTGAGCCGGCATTTCGTGGACATTACGGCGTGGGGGCATACCTGCCGCTTCTATCTTTTCGGCGGCAAGGATGAAGGCTCGGCGGCGCTCATCCAGGGTATGACGCTGTGCGGTGTGCTGTTTGACGAAGCGGCGCTGATGCCGCGTTCCTTCGTAGAGCAGGCAATTGCACGATGCTCGGTGCATGGAGCGAAGCTCTGGTTCAACTGTAATCCGGAGCATCCGCATCATTGGTTCTATCGCGAATGGATTTGTAAATGTGAGGAGAAGCGTGCGCTCTACCTGCATTTTACAATGGATGACAATCCATCCCTGAGCGAGGAGATCAAGGCGCGCTACCGGAGAATGTACGGCGGTGTGTTCTATGACCGCTTTGTTCTGGGAAAATGGACGGTGTGCGAAGGACTGGTGTATCCCATGTTCGACAAACGCCGCCATGTGACGGCGGAAATGCCGGAATGCACGCGGTATGTCGTTTCTTGCGATTACGGCACGGTGAATCCGACTTCCATGGGATTATGGGGGGAGTACGGCGGCGTTTGGTACCGTCTGCGCGAGTATTACTATGCGGCAAGGCGCGAGGGCGTTTCCCGAACGGATGAGGAGCATTATGACGGGCTGTGTGCACTTGCCGGATCGCTTCCGGTGGAATGCGTGGTGGTGGATCCTTCGGCGGCAAGCTTTATTGCCTGCATTGCAAAGCACGGAAGATTCCGTGTGCTGAAGGCGAAAAACGATGTGCTGCAGGGTATCCGGCAGGTGAGCGATGCGCTGCAGCAGGACAGGCTTCGGATTCATGAGGGGTGTGGTGACTGCATACGGGAATTTTCGGAGTACCGCTGGAACGAGGCGGGGCCGGGAGATGTCCCTCGCAAGGAGCATGATCATGCGATGGATGATATGCGGTATTTCGTCACAACCGTCATGAACCGCAGGCAGGATGGGTTTGCGGCAATGAGTCTGAAACGTGCGGCGAACCGCCGCGGGTGAAAAGAAAGAGGTGATAGAAACAATGAAATTCGGAAGAAAGAAGAAGGAAGTACCGGTACAGGGAGTTCAGACCGCTTCGCAGGGCAGGAGCAGCATGGATTTTCCGGTGCAGCTGTACAGCTATGAGCTGTTTGAGAAGGTGCGCAGGACCGTACCGCTGCTGGACGCAGCGATTTCCAAGCTTGTGCGGCTGGTGGGTTCCTTTCAGGTGGAATGCAGTGACAAGCGGATGCAGGCACAGCTTGACCGGTTTCTACGCGAAGTGCCGGTGGGCTTGACAGGGCAGTCGGTGTACAGCTTCATCGACAGTTATTTTGACAGTCTGCTGGTATACGGCAATGCGGTCGGGGAGATTGTGCTGGATCCGGCAGGCTGCGGGATTGCGGGTCTCTGGAACGGCAGGGTAACGGATATTGCGGTTCGTGCGGGGGCATCTCCGCTGGAGCGGCAGTATTATCTGCGTCGTCAGGAGGAGGATGTGCTGCTGCCGCATCCGGAGCGCATTCTGTTCACAGCACTCAAGCCCCCATCGGGGGGAATTTATGGTGTTTCTCTTTTGCAGGGATGTCCGGTTTTTGCGGAGATTCTGCTGCGCATTTATGAGAGCATCGGACAGAATTTTGACCGTGCCGGAAATGTCCGGTACGCGGTGACCTACAAGCCCACGAATGATCCTGCGGAGCTTGCCTATGCCGGTGACAGGGCAAGGCAGATTGCAAAGGAATGGTCGGACGGCATGATTGCCGCGCAGCATGGGGAAATCCGTGACTTTGTTGCGGTCGGTGATGTGGAGATCAAGGTGATCGGTGCGGAGAATGAGATGCCGCTGACGGAGATTCCGGTGCGGCAGCTTCTGGAACAGATGCTTTCAAAGCTCTCTATTCCGCCGTTTCTGCTTGGTCTGAACTGGTCATCCACGGAGAGGATGTCCACACAGCAGGCGGATATGCTGACTTCGGAGCTGGAATATTACCGGAGACTGCTTGAACCTGTGATTGTCCGTATTGCGGGGATGTTCCTGCAGCTGCAGGGGGCACGCAGTGAGGTACAGGTGAAGTGGGATCATATCAATCTGCAGGATGAGACGGAGCTTGCACAGGCA
>JAZQAA010000157.1:0-4790 GCA_045544975.1 Oscillospiraceae bacterium
GTATTCTGCAAGGCAGTCCTCAAGGAACTGCAGCATATAGTCTTCGCGCGTTTTGGCAAAATTTGTGATAATTGCAATCTGACCGCCAAGGTGGCTTGAATGTGTCCAGATGCTCTCGTCGCCTTCGTTGCGCAGATTTTCCAGATGAGTGAAATACTTCATTTGCTCAAGATAACGGGAGCCGTTCAGTTCTGAGCAGACCTGCGTGATGTGCTCGCCGTCCAGAACACCATCGGCATACTCATAAATTTTGTCAGCAAAATAGCTGCGGCAGTCCTCGCGTTCGAACAGTGCAGCAAAGAGGGGAGAGTAGCGCTCGTCACCCGGAGTCAGGATGTGATCCAGATTGTTGTAGTTTGCCATCACCTCGGGCTGCTCATACAATCCCATGGAATAATCCATATCATGTAAGAGAAACCGCCATTTGCCATCGTAAACGCCTTCTCCGGCTGCTTCGCCTTCCATCGGGCAGTAACGGTAGCAGCGGAAATTGTTCTGCGGCCAGTCCTTGTTGTTGATGTAGATATTGAACGCAAAGTAGTCAAGATAATTCTCCACATCCATGAGCGCACACAGCTCTTCATAGACCGTATCATCTGTCAGGTCGGCTTCGGAGTAGGTGCTGTACATTGTATTGAATTCCTCTGCGTGGATGGAATCCTCATCATCTTCTTCCACATTCTTCTCTGTATCCGTTCCTTCGCAGATGACAAAACTTCCAAGGTCATAATCATTCGGATATTTATCCTTGAAGTAGTCATCGCAGTAGGTTTCATGCAGCCAGAAAAGACCATAATACTCGCCGTTGAGGTAGCAGACTGCCGGAACAACTGCCTGATAATCTGCAAAGCCGGCTTCCGCTGCAAGCGTCTGGCACAGTTCATCGCGGATATAAGCAAACTGGAAGTCGTTACCGCTGTTGCGCAGTACGAGCTTGTCATATTCGTCAATCACAAGTCCTGAGCTGTCCGTCAGCGGTGTCTGGAACAGATCGGTGTGGAAGGCACCGATGCCGGCATCTCCGCCATAGCTTTTTCTTGCATAGAGCTTCATGGATTTGATGGTGCAGAAGCGCGATGCGCCGCCGTACAGGCGCATACCGCAGTACTGGGAGAGGATCACTTCTCCGTTCGGTGCCCATGCTGTCAGATGGACTTCGCGTTCGCTTTCTCTGCCGCGCAGCTCATAGTTTTCTCCGAAGAAGATGCCGTCCGGTTCTTCAAAAAGCTGTGCAGGATCACCGCTGATGGAGAAAACATACTCCGAAAATCGCTCTGCTGCGCCTTTTGCTGTGAAATAGGTGTGCACGGAAACTGCAGATTCTGTCCCATCACTGTAATATGCCTTCGCCTTGATGGTGTGTGCGGTCGGGAAATCCGTATCCTCGCACGCATAGTAAAGGGGTTCCGTGTAAAGTGTTGTATTTTTATCCGGTTCGCTGCCGTCCTCGGTATAGTAGATTTCTGCGTCATAGGCAGTTTTCAGTTCAACGGAAATATCTGCCGAGTAGAAGCTCTCTTCAAGAGAAAAAACAGGTGCATTGCTCTCGAAAATGTAGACCTTGTCTTCGGGTGCAGAAATCACAATGGGGGGCGCCTCTGTGGTACTCTCTACCGTGGAAGAAGAGCTGCTTTCGCTGCAGGCACACAGTGACAGACACAGAATTGCTGCCAGCAGACTATATCGTAAGTGCTTCATACTATTCTCCTTTTGGGTGTCGTTACCTAATATTATAACGGAAATCGTCATCCCCGTCAATATGCCGGATATATCGGAATCCGCAGTTGTTTATTACAGGATCTGCAATATATAAAAAGCTTGGAAAATTTGATTATTATCTATTGACTTTTCGAGCGGAATTTGTTACACTTATATTATAAAAATTGTGAGATAATCACAAAAACGAGAGGGGAAATTTCTATGAAACTCAGAACAGGCAAACGATGTCTGGCATTTTTGACATCGTGCGCGCTGCTGTTTGCCGGGGCTTCTGCGCTGCCCATGACAAGTACAGCAGCAACAAGTCTCATCAGCTCTACCTTTGACAGCGGTACGGGCGAATGGGGGATCTACAAGCAGAGCGGTGGTGCTGCGACGCTCTCCACGGACAATGGCAGACTGGCGATGAATATCACAAGCCTTGGCACTGTCAACTATGCCGTACAGCTGTATTACGATATCATTCCGCTTTATGAAAACGGTGTTTACCGTCTGAGCTATGATATCTCCTGCAGCACCAATCGTACGATTGAGGGCATGATTCAGCAGAACGGCGGTACCTACCAGGCATACACCTGGAAGAGTCTCAATCTGACGAGTGAAACCCAGACCATCGACTACCAATTTACGATGAAATATGAAACGGACATCATGTCCAAGCTTGTGTTCAACTGCGGAACACAGGGTGAGGATTTGGGAGAGCATACCATCTACCTCGATAATGTTGTGCTTGAGCTTGTGGATGACAGCAATGTGGATTACTCTGCTTTTATGCCGGAGGAGCCTTCCATTATGACCAACCAGGTTGGTTACAAGCCCGAAAGCCAGAAAATCGCTACCTTCCGTCATATCACAAATCAGTCCAGCTTCTCCGTTGTCAACGCAGATACCGGCGCTGTTGTGCATACAGGTGAGCTTTACGGCGAAACCGCCAACAGCTCTGCGGATGAGACGAATTTCTTCGGCGATTTTTCTGCAGTGACGGCTCCCGGCAGCTATTATATTACCTGCGATGCATTGGAGGATTCCTTCACCTTTACCATTAGTGATGATGTTTATGACAACCTGCTGGATGAGTCCGTCAGAATGCTCTATCTCCAGCGCTGCGGCTGTGCAGTCGAGGACGATACCTTTGGTCATGTTGCCTGCCACACCAGTCTTGCGACTGTCTATGGCACAAGCAATAAGATTGATGTATCCGGCGGCTGGCATGATGCCGGTGACTACGGCAGATATGTTGTTCCTGCGGCAAAGTCCATTGCTGACCTTCTGTATGCGTATGATCTGAATCCTTCTCTTTATGGGGATGATATCGGTATTCCGGAGAGCGGCAACGGCATTCCGGATGTACTCGATGAGGTTCGTTATGAGCTTGAGTGGATGCTGAAGATGCAGGCAGATGACGGCGGTGTGTATCACAAGGTTACCTGTGCAAACTTCCCCGGCTATGTGATGCCGCAGAATGAGACTGCACAGCTGATCGTAACACCGGTTTCCACTACTGCAACTGCGGATTTCTGCGCATCCATGGCGCTTGCTTACGAGTTCTACTATGATGTTGACACAACCTTTGCAGAAACCTGTATGGCAGCTGCAGAAAAGGCATGGGACTACCTGCAGGCAAATCCGAATTTTATTTTCTCCAATCCCACAGATATCACCACTGGTGAATACGGAGATAAAAACGATTTTGATGAGCGTTACTGGGCGACTGCACAGATGTATCGTGCAACTGGTGACAGCGAATACCTGACGGTTCTGGAAGGTCTGAGTACCAAGACCGGTCTTGACTGGAGCGCAGTAGGTGATTACGGCAATATTGCACTGTTGACAATGGATGGAATCGACACCTCCTCCACAATCTATACAAAGGCACTGACTGCTGTAAGAAAGCAGGCAACTACATTCAGAACTGCAACCAATAACAGCCCGTACGGCGTTGCAATTTCCAGCTTCAATTGGGGCAGCAACATGACGGTTGCCAATGCCGGTATTGTTCTTGGTGTTATGTATCAGCTCACAGGCGATGAGACCTATATGACTGCAGCATCCTCCAACCTGAATTACCTGCTTGGTAAGAACCCGAATGCAACCTGCTATGTGACAGGTTTTGGTACTGTCAGCCCGCTCAATCCGCATCACAGACCTTCCATGGCTGTGGGTTCGGCAATGCCGGGTATGCTCGTCGGCGGTGTTAACTCCAATCTTGAGGACAGTGCAGCCAAGGCGTACCTTGCAACTGCTCCCAAGGCAAAGTGCTATATCGACCATGCGGAAAGCTATTCCACCAATGAGATTACAATTTACTGGAATTCTCCGCTGACCTACCTGATTTCCTTTGTGGAGACGGATTATGAGACACCGGATCCTGTTGAGGGCGATGTGAATGCCGATGGCAGCTTCACAATTCTCGATATTGTCATGATGCAGAAGTACCTGCTGGGTGTCGGTGATCTGACTGACTGGGAGGCAGGCGACCTGTGCAAGGACAGCGTGATCAATGTATTTGATCTGGCTGCTATGAAAAAAGCACTGCTTGCTGAATGAACACTACCTTCCCCCGCATTCTGCGGGGGAAGGTTTTTTCTCGCTGATTTGCTGAAAATATATTGATTTTTCTATCGGTACATGATATAATGAAAACAATGTACTTATACAAAAAGGATGTATGGAGGTCGTTATGAAACTGATTGGACTGATCCTGGTATTTCTGCTGTTTGCAGGAATCCTGCCGTTTCTGTGTGTGCGTCGTGCAGAAAAGGAGCAGAAGAAAGAACGCATACAGGATGCTGTGCTTTTTTTGGCAACAGGTGCGGCGTTACTGATGCTTTGGTTTCTTGGCATCGATTGGATGACGGATTATGAAAAGACGCCGTCCGCTCTGTCAATGGCGGTACTGGGCTTGCTGACGAGCGGTGGTTTTGCCTGTAAAAAAGCCATTTCGTCTGCAACACTTCGCACTTTTGCAAAACGGACTGCAGTGATTGCAGTTGCCTTGTTTGCTGCGGAGTACCTTGTGTTTAATTGCAAGAGCTTTCAGACGGAGGAGGTCATTCTCCATCCCAATTATG
>JAZQAA010000158.1:0-3306 GCA_045544975.1 Oscillospiraceae bacterium
CATGAACTATTCCACATTCATGAACGGCTGCAAGAAGGCAGGCATCACACTGAACAGAAAGATGCTCTCTGAGATTGCAATTCACGACGAAGCAGGCTTTGCAGCAATCGTTGAAAAGGCAAAGGCAGCTCTTTAATTCAAATCAAAAACACGCTCTTCGAATGAGAAAGAGCGTGTTTTGTGCTATTACAACGACTTATAAAATCCAGTTGGAAGGAGAAAAAATATGCGCGAGCTGATCAGGATCACTGCCAAGGATAATCCGGTAATCAAGCATTATAAACGCCTGCGTGAGCAAAAAAAAGCGCGTCGCAGCGAGGGATTGTTTGTTTGTGAAGGTCTTCGGATTGTGACGGATGCCCTGCAGCAGGAGACAAGCGTGCAGCAGCTGCTCCTGACGGAGGCTGCCTATGAAAAGCACGGTAGTGCGCTCCTTCCCATGCTGGGGGATACCGGAAAAGCATTGCTGATTTCCGACAGCATCAGCAGCCTTCTTGCAGATACGGAGCATCCGCAGGGTGTATTCGCTGTCTGCCGTGCTGTGCAGCGAGGAACTTTGGAGAATGCACTGTCAGCGAAGGGAAAGTACCTTGTTCTGTGCAATCTGCAGGACCCCGGAAATATGGGGATGATTCTCCGTACGGCTGATGCACTCGGTGTGGATGCGATTCTTTCCTGCGGCAGCTGCGAGCTGTACAGCCCGAAGGTTGTCAGGGCAACCATGGGTTCCGTCTTCCGTGTGCCGTTTTATGAGCAGGAAGATGCACAGGTGCTTCTGCAGCTTCTGCGCGAAAAGGGAATCCGCAGCTATGCGGCAGTTCCGGCTTCCGGTGCAGTTCCGCTTCCTGAATGCAGGCTCGGCGAGGGCAGTGCAGTCTGGATTGGAAACGAGGGGAATGGACTTCCGGCAGATGTGATTGCCGGATGCGATACGCCCGTGACCATTCCGATGCAGGGCGGACCGGAATCCCTCAATGCAGCGATGGCAGCGGGAATTCTGATGTGGGAAATGATGAAATGAGGGGAGGAAAGCGTGATGGAACAGCAGAATACAAAATACTGGCTGTGGCTTGTCATGGTTTTCGGCGTTTCGAATGAGAAATCTCTTGAATTATACCGGATGCATGATTCGCTCAAGGAGCTGTACTATGTTCTCCATGATCCGGATTGCAGTTTGCTCACGGAAAAAGAACGGCGCAATGTTCGGCAGATCAAGCTCGAACAGTGCGAGAGTCTGATGGAATACTGTGAGAAAAATGGAATCGGAATCATGACATGGGACAGTGCGCTCTATCCGGATGCGCTGCGGCATATTTATAATCCCCCCATTGTCCTGTTCTATAAAGGCAATCCCGCCCTATTGCGGGAATCCATGCTCCTGACTGTTGTCGGCACGCGCCGCCCCTCGGCGTACAGCATGAAGGTTTCGCAGTGGCTGTGCCATGATCTTGCAAAATGCAACATCGTCCTCGTCAGCGGATGTGCGGTTGGTCTTGACGCAAGTGCGCACAGTGCAGCGATCGCGGAAGGAAAGCCCACAATTGCGGTTTTAGGCTGCGGTGTGGATTATGATTACCCCAAGGAAAACCGCGCGCTGAAAGAGAAAATTGTGCAGAATGGTTTGCTCCTGTCCGAGTATTTTCCGGGAACAGCACCGGCACCGTATCATTTTCCGATCCGCAACCGGATTCTTTCCGGTATCAGTGAGGGTGTTCTTGTTCTGGAAGCGAGTGCAAGAAGCGGTGCACTGATTACCGCGAATCTTGCCTGCGAGCAGGGAAAACAGGTGTTCTGTGTGCCGCCGGCAGATCTGTTCGATGCACGGTACAGCGGCGTGGTGAATTTCCTGCGTGACGGCGCATACCCGGTGTTCAATTATCTGGATGTACTGTACACCTTCTATCTGCATTATCCGCATAAGCTGACCTTGTTCGATGAAGAGGACGCGTGCCGTACGGAGGATTCCCTCATCTATGCAGAAACCTCAAAATCTGCGAAAAACCGTAACAAACGCGCAAAAATCAAGGCGCATTCAGCGGATACAGAGACAGCGCAGAAGGAACAGCCGGAAGCAAAGCGGATGGAGTATTCGCCGCTGCAGCAGAAGGCGATTGCGCTTCTGAAAGACGGCGGTCAGAATATCAATTCTATCTGCTGCCATCTTGGAATATCCTTTGAAGAAACCTCCATACTGATGATGGAACTTGAAATGATGGGCTGCGTTGAGAACGCAGAAAGAGATATATTTGTGCTGGCTGAATGAAGCCGGCATCCGTTGTTTGAAAGGAGTGGGGCCGCATAAGCGGCAGATTTATGACAAATTTGGTAATTGTAGAGTCTCCTGCCAAGGCGAAGACGATACAGAAATATCTGGGAAAGGATTTTGAAGTCATTGCGTCCATGGGACATATCCGCGATCTTCCAAAATCCAAGCTTGGCGTTGATGTTGAAAATGGATTTGCACCGCATTACATGGATATGAAGGGCAAGGAAGAGGTCATCCGCGAGCTGAAAAAACGCGCGAAGAAAAGCGACCATGTTTACCTTGCAACTGACCCGGACCGTGAGGGTGAAGCAATTTCCTGGCATCTGGCACAGATGCTGGGTCTGGATATGAATGAGGACAACCGCGTTGCGTTCAATGAGATCACCAAATCCGGTGTGCAGAGCGGTATGTCCAATCCCCATAAAATTGACCTTGATCTTGTGAATGCACAGCAGGCACGGCGAATTCTTGACAGACTTGTGGGCTATAAGCTCAGCCCCTTCCTCTGGAAAAAGGTCAAGCGCGGTCTGTCCGCAGGCCGTGTGCAGTCGGTTGCCGTGCGGCTGATTGTGGACAGGGAAGAGGAAATCCGTGCATTCGTTCCGAAGGAGTACTGGAGCATTGATGCAAAGCTCCGCTCTCCGCACAGCGCAAAGCAGTTCACGGCAAAGCTTGCTGCTGTGGACGGAAAGAAAATTGAAATTGACAATGAAATGCAGGCTCAGCTCCTGCTCCATCGTCTTGAAAATGTTCCGTTCGTTGTGACGGGAATTAAGAAACGCGTCACCAAAAAGCAGCCCGCACCTCCGTTCATCACTTCCACGCTCCAGCAGGAAGCCTCCAAGCGGCTCGGATTCCAGTCCAAGCGCACCATGAAGGCAGCGCAGGAGCTGTACGAAGGTATTGATGTCGACGGAATGGGCGCTGTCGGTCTGATTACTTACATGAGAACGGACAGCCTGCGTATTTCTGCT
Organism: Oscillospiraceae bacterium; assembly: GCA_045544975.1. GTDB lineage: Bacteria > Bacillota > Clostridia > Oscillospirales > Ruminococcaceae > UBA3855. Next base: position 3,241 of record JAZQAA010000158.1, read on the forward strand.
GACGCACAGGCGGCGGCAGCGGAATACATCCGTGCTGTGTATGGTGAGAACTACCTGCCGGAGAAG
>JAZQAA010000159.1:0-8153 GCA_045544975.1 Oscillospiraceae bacterium
TGGCTACGATCCGACTTCCCGTACCATAAGCTTAAGCGACTGATCCTCCGGAGAATCGGAATTTGCAAGAATATGCAGACGAAGCACCTCGTTCTTCAAGGTTTCCACCGTGCTTTGAAAGCCGGACAGATTGCCGCAGAAGATGGCGCCAATCAGTCCGAGAACAGCTGCAGTTTCCAGTTTTTTCATGTCATTCACCTCATTAGGAGTATGAACGAAATCCCAGAACAGTATACAGGAACATCCATAAAAATCTATTGACAAACGCCCTGCGGTATGCTATAATATTGTAAATAATATTTACATCGGAGGAAGTTATGGAAATCTTGATAGAAATCCTGATTGAAGTATTGGGTGAAATCGGAACAGTATTCGTGGAATTTCTGGCAGGTCGTGCCGGTGACCGCAGTGAACGCTCCGGCGTGCGGATTGCAGCGCTCCTTGTCGTGATGCTTCTTATTCTGCTTTTCCTCGGTCTTATCGCTTTCCTTGGCTGCATTGCCTGGAATTTCAACATCCTGCTCGGGCTTGTTGTTTTTGCGCTTGATGCGGTATTTCTGTTCTTTTTTGTGCGCAAGCTTATAAAGCTGTATCATAACTGAATCCCGAAACATCTGACAGAAAGGTGGAATCCCCATGCAAATGTACGATCTCATTCAGAACACCACACGGCAGGTAAAGCTCTCGGATGCAGAAATCCGTTTCATCGTTGAAGGCTTTACAAATGGCTCAATTCCGGACTACATGATGTCCGCATGGCTGATGGCGGTGCTTTGCCGGGGATTGACCACGGAAGAAACCACCGCATTAACACTCGCTATGCGCGATTCCGGCGATACGCTTGACCTCTCCCCGCTCGGTCAGATTACCACGGACAAACACAGCACAGGCGGCATCGGGGATAAGACAACCCTGCTGCTTGCGCCGATTGTGGCTGCCTGCGGCGGCTGTGTACCGAAAATGTCCGGCAGAGGTCTTGGCTTTACAGGCGGAACCATTGACAAGCTTGACAGCATCCCCGGCTTCAGAACCAATCTCACAGCCGAGGAGTTTCTCAATATTACGAAAAAAGTCGGCTGCTGCGTGATCTCACAGACAGGAAATCTTGTTCCAGCGGACAAGAAAATGTATGCCCTGCGCAATCTCACAGCTACCGTGGACAGCATTCCGCTCATCTGTTCAAGCATCATGAGCAAGAAGCTCGCGCTCGGCGCAGACTGCATTCTGCTCGATGTCAAGTACGGACATGGTGCTTTTATGAAAACTGTGGAGGATGCGCGTAGCCTTGCGAAGGCAATGGTCGATGTCGGAAACCTTGCCGGCAGACGATGCCGTGCCGTGCTGACGGACATGAATCTTCCCCTTGGAAGGGCGGTCGGCAATGCACTGGAGGTACAGGAGGTCATCCGGATTCTCCGATGTGAAGAAAAAGGACGGCTGCGTGAGCTTTCGCTGCTGCTCTCGGCACATATGCTCACCCTTTCCGGAAAGGGCGATGTGCAGGAATGCCTTACCATGGCGCAGAAGGCACTGGATTCCGGAAAAGCAATGGAGAAATTCCAGGAGATGCTTACAGCCCAGGGCGGCGATGCGTCCGTGACCGAGCATCCTGAACGCCTTCCGCAGGCAGCTGCTTCAAAAACTGTATATGCACCGAAAAGCGGATATATCACTGCCATGCAGAGCGAGGAGGTCGGACTTGCCTGTCTCTCCATGGGCGCAGGAAGGACTGCCGGCGGCGGTGAGCTTGATTACGGCGCAGGCGTGTATCTGCACCGGACTGTCGGAGAAAGCGTGGAAAAGGGCGATCCCCTCTTTACGGTATATGCCGCGAATGCTGCACTGTGCGAAAACGGTGCACAGCGAATTCTGCGCTGCACGGTTCTGGAGGATGCACCCTGCGAAGAAATTCCGCTCACGGCTGACTTGATCGGATAATTTTTAATAAATGTCCAATATTTTTTCTTCTGCGTTGTTATATCAATAGAAACCTTTGAAAGGAAGGCGGATTCAGATGAAAAGAATTCTTAAGCGCATGGCAGCATTCCTGCTGTGCACGGCGCTCACCATTCCGGCAATGCCGGCGAATGCAGCGTATACACCGGAGCAGGTGGCACTTTCCCTGCGGCCAATGCAGACGGAGGATTCCTCCTATGCAATCTATAATGACACCGTCTATCTCACACCGGCACAGGTCGAAGACGGTATGCGCGTTCACATGGGCATATTCATCGAGGCAACCCACGATGATGTCATGCTCATCAGTGTAAAAGCCCAGTCCTCCAGCAAGTCGATTACCTTCGATGAGGCAAGCTATTACAATCCCTCCACAAGCGGCTATACGGAAGAAGAGGTCACCTACACACTCTCGGACGGCACAACCTTCTCTACAACCTATAAGCCCTTCTGCTTCGGTATGCTCACCAGTCAGGGAAGCTACCGTGCAAACGGCTTCGGCGTTTACACCGCCTTTGATGCGGAGGAAAATTCCGTCACCTCCATGCTGCTGAATACCAAAACCATGGAATTCTTCGGCGGTGCATCGGATGAGCTGAGCTATATTGAATTCGATGTGGTCATTGCTCCGGAGACAGAGCCGGGCGTCTATGATATTTCATTCGTTCATGACGCTGAGGGCGAATCCCTCGGACATACCTATATTTCCAGCGACAACGGCTCCGGCGGCTATGATGATGTATTCCCGACGCTCAAGAATGCAAAAATCGTCATTTCCGATCAGGCGCATATTCTGCTGGAACAGCCTGAACCGCAGTTTTATTTTGTGGATGATACGGAGCAGATTGCACTTTCAGAATTCTTCTCCGGTGTAACAAGAGTCATTGCTGCTCGAGATGACCGGTTCTATGTGGAAACACTGGATCTGACACAGCTCAGCGTACATCCTGCGGACGGTATACCGGATGATCTTCACGATTACTGTTCATCCGTCGGCTCCATGGTCATTGTTCCGGGTGTGACAGAAACGCTCTCTCCCAATGGTTATCTGCAAAAGCTCATCGAATCCTCCGAGGAAAACGATGTGACCATGAGAGCGGATCAGTTATTCACGGTGTACCATCTGCTTGCCTATGAAGGAACCCAGCTCCTGCATGAGGATGGAACTGAAGCGATGGCTGTCTGCTATGTCGGACTTCGGGGGGATGCCAATTCCGATGGCATTGCCGATTCCGCTGACGCGTCAAAAATCCTTCAGTACGCCGGCAACAAGGGTTCCGGTAATCCCGCCAGTCTGACAGGCGCTTCCACGAATGCGAGCCATCTCGGTGAAAAAATGCTGTATTTCCTCAGCGATATCACTGGTCAGTCCCTCTCCTGCGGCGAGGACGGCAGCGCACTGGATGCAGTCGACGCAAGCCTGATTCTGCAGTATGCTGCACTGGAAGGTTCCGGACTGGAAGCCGACTGGGACAGCCTGATCCCATAAGAATTGCAAAGCTCTCCGCAGCGCGGAGAGCTTTCTTGCAGAATATTGACATGAATTTTAGAAAATTTTCACACAATCCCCATAAAATAAGGTTATAATTGAAACAGATAAAAAATGCTCAAAAGAGTAAATTTGATATATCAACAGGGAATCGGGATTAAAATAGAAAGAAGCGTGTCCCATGATCAAACCACACAGATTCAGTGCCTTTCTTTGCGCTGCCATGGTCTTTTCGATGCTCACCGCCGGCTGCAGTGAGTCCGCCGATGAAGTCAGCTCCTCCGTGCAGGAAACCGGCGCGCCCATGCAGCAGATGGATTTTATGCCAAACAGCGAGCCTGTCGAGAGTACACTCATCTCCCTTGCCGCAAACGGAAATGCGTATACAACGGATCTGAGCACCATTTTTACAGAACGCGATCTCTCCGGCAGCTATGATACCATCACAGCGGAAATCGTTCTTTCCGGAACCTCTGCTTCCGTGGAAGGCACCGGTGCCTCTGCGAACGGCAGCGTCATCACCATCACGGATGAGGGCACCTACCGCATCAGCGGAACGCTCGATGATGGACAGATTCTGGTGAATTCCGAGGGCAAAGTGCAGCTCCTTCTGGACGGCGCAGATATTACCTGCTCGGATTCTTCACCGATCTATATCCAGAACGCGAAGAAGGTGTTCATTACAACTGCCGAAAACTCGGCAAACTCCGTCACGGACGGCAGCACCTATGTCTACGCCAACGAAACGGACAACGAACCGGATGCTGCCATTTTCAGCACGGATGAGCTGACGCTGAACGGAAGCGGCTCGCTCACGGTCAACGCCAATTACAACGAAGGCATCACCTGTAAGGATGAGCTTGTGATCACGAGCGGAACCATCGAGATCTCCGCCCCCGGCAACGGCATCAAGGGCAAGGATTATGTTGCCATCGGCGGCGGCAGCATTTCTGTGACAGCCGGCGCGGACGGTATCAAATCGAGCAATGCCGTGGATGCAGGCTTTGGCTTTGTCTGCATTGAAAACGGCAGCATTACCGTTGACGCGCAGGAGGACGGCATTCAGGCGGAAACCGAGCTGATTGTCACGGGCGGCAGCCTTGCACTGTTTGCAGGCGGCGGAATCGCGAATGCACAGTCCCATCAGAACGATGATTTCCGCGGCGGATGGGAGGATACAAGCACGGAAACGGACACCACTGTCAGCACCAAGGCTCTCAAGGCAGGTACCCTCCTGTGCATTGAGGGCGGCAGTTTTGTTATTGATAGCGCGGATGACGCACTGCACACCAACGGCAATCTCTATGTCTCTGACGGCAGTCTGCAGATTTGTGCAGGCGGCGACGCCATTCATGCGGATGGGCAGGCGGAGTTTGCAGGCGGATCCATCACTGTAAGTAACTCCTATGAGGGCGTGGAAGCCGCGGATATCCTCGTATCCGGCGGCACACTGGACATCACCTGCTCCGATGACGGCTTCAATGCCAGTGACGGCACTGCGCAGGGCGCCATGGGAACAATCTCAGGCTGTGCGCTGGAAATCACAGGCGGCAGCATTCATGTGAATGCAGATGGTGATGGATTGGATTCCAACGGCACCATGCTCATCCTCGGGGGCACAGTACTTGTAGACGGTCCGACGAACAACGGAAACGGTGCCATTGACGGCAACGGCGGCATCACCTGCAGCGGCGGAACCCTGATTGCTGCCGGCAGCTCCGGCATGGCAGAATACCCTTCCGGCACACAGAATTGTATCGTCCTCACTCTGAGCAGCAACTATCCCGGCGGAACGGAGCTGACAGTTCTTGACAGCAGCGGCAATACGGTTCTTTCCTTCACGCCTGCCAAGAGCTTCCAGTCCGTAGTCTGCAGCAGTCCGGATCTCATCATCGGCGAGACCTACTCTCTCTGCCTTGACGGCACAGAAACAGAAAGCATTACGCTCTCCGATGCAGTCAGCTTTGCCGGTATGGCTTCCGGCGGTATGATGGGAGGTCCAGGCGGCCATGGCGGCGGCTTCGGCGGTCATGGCGGAAACTTTGAGATGCCCGATGATATGAGTATCCCCGATCCCGGAGAAATGCCGGATGGCGGAATGCAGCCGCCTGGCGGCATGGGCGGCGGTATGCAGCCTCCGGGGATGCCATAATACAAACAAATCCGAAGAGGGGTTATTCCTCTTCGGATTTTTTACATTATGAACGGATGGTTTCCCTCTCCAGTCGCAAAAGCAGCTGGGACAGGGGCAGTATCAGGAAGCCAACAGCAAAGTTGCCGCCAGCATGGACAGCATCCCAAGGGAGTCCTGCAACGATCCAAGCAAGCATACCCTCCAGATTCAAACCAAACATCAATGCCTGTACAGGCGCATAAAGCGTTCCGAACGCCATGCCATGTGCTGCGCAGACAAGCGGATACAGAAATGCAGCAGCCGGCTTCGGCATTCGCTGCGGAAGGAGCATGGTCACACCCCAGAGCACGGTCCAGATGTACAGGTAGGGAATCCACCAAGGCGTAAAGCCGGCATACAGACCATTGAGCATCACATAGACATAGATGGGGATGAGTGCCTTTCCGCGATAGACGATCGTATAGGTCATGGTGAGCATCCCCAGTAAATGGATATTGGGAAGCCCCTCCATCAGTATTTTTGAAACAAACATCAGGCTGCCAAGCATCGCAAACACGATCATTTCCCGTGTGGAAATACGCTGGACAGAACTGCTTTTCGGGTTGATCATTGCTTCAATATCATAGCCTTTCTATCGGAATTCAGAACAGCTTAGCGGGCTTTGAAAAGAGATAGCCCTGGGAATAATCCACCTTGTATTGGTACAAAAGCCGCTGAATTTCATCATTTTCAACAAACTCGGCAATCACCTTCTTACCGCGCATCTTGCAGTACATGGATACCATTTCGAGCAGCTGTCGGCAATCCTTGTCTTCACAGATTTTGCGGACAATACCACCATCCACCTTGAGATAGTCCAGATCCATACGCAGAACATGCATAAGGTTGGAGAAGCCGCTTCCGAAATCATCGAGGGCAAGCTGTCCGCCGAAGGAATGGATTTTCTCTCCGAAGGCGCCGATCGCATCATAGTCGTTGATATCCTCGGATTCCACCACTTCAAAGATGAAGTTTTCCGGATACTGTGAGGATTGCATATGGGAATAAATCAGATCCGTTGTGGCAGGATCCACAATATCCTGCACGGCAAGATTCAGCGTCACGCGTGTTCTCCGCTTTGAAAATTCCTGCATGACCTTGTCAATCATCTGCTTGGATAAGTGACCGTACAAGCCGTACTTCCGTGCAATGGGCAGGAAATCATTCGGATAGTAAATTTTGTCGTCAAGGTCAGTCAGACGCATCAGTGATTCGTACATGGAAATTTCCATTCGCTCATTATCATAAATGCCCTGATAAAAGGGAACCACTAAATTACGCGCAATTGCGTCATTGATGACCTGCACCATCTGAACATCATGTACGCTGTTTTCCTCCATTGCCATATCGGAGGAATAGATCATAAACCGCTGATCCTTATGCGTACGCATCAGACTCTGAACCACCTTGGCACGGCGGACAAGGTGCATAGTACAATCCAGTACAAGGCTGAATTCAAACACAGGCAGCATACGGCTGTACTCAATAATCTGGAGATAATCGTAGAGACGGCGCATATGCGCTTCAAAATCAGCAGCACAGATGGCGTCATTGGCTGCAATGAGCAGATCGCCCTGTTCTGTCATATAATACTGCATGGGGAGATCACCGAAGTATTTCTGCACCTTTTCTACAACAGCATTGATCATGGAGCCGTATGCTTTGAAGCCCGCATAGGCAACCAGCTCACTGCCGTTGCGCACGGACATCATGCAGATCTTATTCATGCGGTCCACCTGAATATCATGGAAGAGCTTGGTCAGGTTGCCAATCTTCAGGCTTTCGTTGGTATACAGTCTTGCATACATCTCCTCAAAAATGAGAGAACCGCTTTTTCCGCCGCGCAGAGCGCTGGCATTGGCAGTGAGAAAATCCACAAGATGCTCATTGTCATGATACAGGTGATGGGTATTATTCAGAACACTTGTATTGAGATACAGGCACTCATCCTTATTAGCAAGTGCGGAGAGTACCACATTACAATTGCCGAAATAGTTGCGTTTTCCGTCATGGAAGAATTCACCGCCGAGAAAAGCGCCGCAGGCATTGATACTCGTCAGGGGCGAAAGCTCCCAGCTTGAGCAGTTCTGCAGGATAGTGGAGCGCAGCGTACAGCTGTAGGCAAAGATCGACTGTGCGGGGCATTTTTTCAGCTCGCGGTACATATGGATCACCTCATCCACAACCTTGGTGGTATCCATAAAACCGATGCCGATTTCTTCCCCGTCCTCCAGTTCATCCACAATCATGATACTGCCGTAATGCTCCGGATCCTGTACAAAAACAACAGGCCAGCCGCAGATATCTTTACTCTTGCGGAATATGGGGAAAATACGGATAACATCATTGTCCGTCGTTGCATTAATATGATCATCAGCCAGCTCATGCAGCCATTCCAGAGGAGAACGGTCTGCAACAGTGTGGATGATATTCCGGTCATAGGAAGTCACGGCGGCTGTCTCGGTGATCTTGTCCATACCAAGCGCAAAAAACTCATTGCACCGCAGCTGCGGTGAAAAGACGGAGGCCAAGCGG
>JAZQAA010000160.1:0-5676 GCA_045544975.1 Oscillospiraceae bacterium
AGAACGACATGGCTACGATCCGACTTGCGGGTGTTCAAGACCAAGAAAAATGCGCAGGATGCGCACGAAGCCATCCGTCCGACCATGCCGGATCTGACGCCCGACCGCGTCAAGGCAAATCTCACGAGTGATCAGTATAAACTCTACAAGCTCATCTGGGAGCGTTTCATTGCAAGCCAGATGGCTAATGCGCTTCTGGATACCGTTTCCGTAGAAATTGACGCGCAGGGCTGCCTGTTCAAGGCATCTGGCTATTCTGTCCAGTTCGACGGCTTCACCGTACTCTATGAGGAAAAGAGCGAGAACGAAGAGGAAAACCAGAAAATGCTGCCCCTGCTTGCAGTCAACGATCTGCTCAAGGTGCTCAAGCTTGACGGCAATCAGCATTTTACGCAGCCGCCTGCAAGATACACGGAAGCAAGCCTGATCAAGGCGCTTGAAGAAAACGGCATCGGCAGACCGAGTACCTATGCGCCGACCATTACAACCATCCTGAACAGAATCTATGTGGAGCGCGAGGGCAAGCAGCTCAAGCCCACTGCGCTCGGCGAAGTAACCACACAGCTGATGAAGGAGCATTTCGAGAATATCGTGGATGCTGCCTTTACTGCGAAAATGGAAACCGATCTCGATAATGTGGAGCAGGGCACAGCTGATTGGGTGGAAACGCTGGAGCAGTTCTATGTGGGTTTTGCCCAAACCCTTGAAGCTGCCGAAGAAGCCATGGACGGCAAGCATGTAAAGATTCCCGATGAGGAAACGGATGTTGTCTGTGAGGAATGCGGCAGAAATATGGTCATTAAGATCGGTAAATTCGGTAAATTCCTTGCCTGCCCCGGTTTCCCGGAATGCAGGAATACAAAGAAAATCGTACAGGAAACAAGCGGCGTTTGCCCCCAGTGCGGTGAGAAAATTATTTTGAAAAAATCCAAGCGCGGCAGAAGCTTTTACGGCTGCAACGGCTATCCGAACTGCAACTTCATGACATGGAATATCCCCGTGGATGAGAAGTGCCCGCAGTGCAGCTCCACGCTGTTCCAGAAGGGCGGCAAATCCGGAAAGCTCGTTTGTGAAAAGCAGGGCTGCGGCTATGAACGGAGTCTAAAGTAATGACAGAAGCAATTGTTGTCGGCGGCGGACTTGCCGGATGCGAGGCTGCCTGGCAGCTTGCAGAAGCAGGAATTGCTGTCAGATTATATGAGATGAAGCCCCATCGCTACAGTCCGGCACACCACCATGAAGGACTTGCAGAGCTTGTCTGCTCGAATTCGCTCAAGGCGTCCCGTCTTGGCTCCGCCGGTGGTCTGCTGAAAACCGAGATGGAGATGCAGGGTTCCCTTCTTGTGCGCTGTGCCAAGGCGTGTGCAGTTGCAGCGGGCGGTGCGCTCGCTGTGGACAGAGAGCAGTTCTCTGCAATGGTGACAAAGGAAATTACGGAGCATCCGCTGATTACGGTTGTTCGCGAGGAGCTGACAAAGCTTCCGCAGCGCAATGCAGTGATTGCGACAGGTCCCCTGACCTCCGATGCACTGGCAGAGCAGATTGAAATTCTCTGCGGCAGGAGACTGAGCTTTTTCGACGCAGCTGCACCCGTTGTGGCAGCGGACAGTCTCGATATGGAGAAGGTATTCCTGCAGTCAAGATATGACCGCGGTGAAGCGGATTACCTCAATTGTCCCATGAACCGTGAAGAATACGAAGCCTTCTGGGAAGCGCTTGTCCATGCGGAAAAGGCGCCCCTCCACGAGCACGATAAGGAGGCATTCCGTGTGTATGAGGGCTGTATGCCCGTGGAAATTCTCGCGTCCCGCGGAATGGATACACTGCGCTTCGGTCCCCTCAAGCCCGTGGGACTTCGCGATCCCAGAACCGACCGCAGACCCTATGCTGCGGTACAGCTCAGACGCGAAAACAAGGATGGCACCATGTATAACCTTGTCGGCTTCCAGACAAACCTGAAGTTCGGCGAACAGAAGCGCGTTTTTGGTATGATTCCGGGTCTTGAGAATGCGGAATTTCTGCGCTACGGCGTTATGCACCGCAATTTCTTCCTGGAAAGCCCAAAGCTTCTCGATGCGGATTATTCCCTCCGCGGTGCGGAGAATCTCTTCTTTGCCGGTCAGATGACGGGTGTGGAAGGCTATATGGAATCCGCCGCAAGCGGCATGATTGCCGGCAAGAATCTTGCAAGACGACTGCAGGGAAAGTCTCCCTATATTCTTCCGCGCGGCACGATGATGGGTGCGCTGGCTGCGTATATCAGCGGCGACTGCGCAGCGGACTTCCAGCCAATGGGTGCCAATATGGGAATGCTCCCGCCGCTGACAGAACGCATCCGTGACAAGCAGATGCGTTATCAGAAAATCGCAGAACAGGCGGTTGCGGTTCTTGAAGCATTCCTGCAGAATCTTTGAACGGAGTGAGAAAATGAAAATTATCGTAGATGCGTTCGGCGGTGACAATGCGCCCCTTGAAGTCATCAAGGGCTGCAAACGCGCGCAGGACGAGCTCGGTGTTGAGATAGTATTATCCGGTGATGAGGAAAGAATCCGCAAAGCTGCTTTCGATGCGCAGGTGGATATTTCCGGCTTTGAATTGCTGCAGGCACCGGAGGTTTTTGATATTCATGCACAGCCCACGACGATTCTGAAAGAGGGAAAGAACACCTCCCTCGCAGTCGGACTGCAGGCACTGCATGACGGCAAGGGCGAAGCCTTTGTCAGTGCAGGAAGCACCGGCGGAATCGTCGCAGGTGCGACATTCATCGCCAAGAGAATCAAGGGAATCAAGCGCCCCGCGCTTGCCCCCATCCTGCCGACTGCCAAGGGCCACATGATGCTCATGGATGCCGGTGCCAATGTGGACTGCCGCGCTGAAATGCTTGTGCAGTTTGCAATTATGGGCAGTGCATACATGGAGCGCGTGAAGGGCGTGAAGAACCCCCGCGTCGGACTTCTGAATGTCGGTGCCGAGGATACCAAGGGTCGTGATCTGGAACGCGAAGCCTACCAGCTTCTGCAGAAGGCACCGGTCAATTTTGTCGGCAATGCGGAGGCAAGAGAACTGCCGTCTGGTGACTTTGATGTGGTTGTTGCTGACGGATTCTCCGGCAATATTGCACTGAAGCTCTATGAGGGCATGGCTTCCTTCTTCAAGAATAAGCTGAAAAATTGGTTCTCCGGATTGGGAGGAAAGATTGCTGCAGCCATGCTCCTGAGCAAGATCAAGGCATTCCAGAAGAGTATGGATTACAAAGAGGAGGGCGGTGCCGTTCTCATGGGTATCTCCCGTCCTGTCATCAAGGCGCATGGCAGCTCCGATGCAAAGGCATTTTTCAATGCCATCCGTCAGGCGAAAAAATGCGTGGACGGCGGCATTATTGATATTATCGCGCAAACCACAGCGGAAATGAAAGGAGGCGAGTAACGCGTGGAATTGGATTTTTCCGAATTTGAACAAATCATTGGTATCATCTTTCAGAATAAAGAACTGATTCAGGAAGCACTTTCCCACTCCTCCTATGCGAATGAAAAGAAAAAGCAGCGTCACAGCAACGAGCGTTTGGAATTTCTGGGTGACAGCGTGCTGTCCATCGTTGTTTCGCAGTATTTGTTTGAGAACTATCCCGACCTCCCTGAGGGCGAGCTGACGAAAATCCGTGCAGCACTTGTGTGTGAGAAATCCCTGCACCGCTTTGCGCTGCAGATTCGTCTTGGGGAATTCCTGCTCCTCGGTAAGGGCGAAGCCCACACCGGCGGCAGACAGCGTCCTTCCATTCTGGCGGATGCGTTTGAAGCCGTGATTGCAGCGATTTATCTCGATGCAGGGCTGGAAGCTGCAAGGAAGCATATTCTCCGCTTCATTCCGGCAAATCTCCTCGAAAACCGTTTCATGCTCTTCGGCGATTACAAGACCGCTCTGCAGGAAGTGATTCAGAAGAATCCCGAGGAAAAGGTCGAGTACCTGCTCATCGACGAATCCGGTCCCGACCATAGCAAGACCTTCTCCGTGGAGGTCTGCCTCAACTCCAATGTCATCGGCAGGGGAACCGGCAAGAGCAAGAAGGAAGCCGAGCAGATGGCGGCGCGTGAAGCGCTTGCGCTGATGGGCTATGAAGCATAGCAATATCGCCATTTTTGTGCCCCATGCAGGCTGCCCGAACGCCTGCTCCTTCTGCAACCAGAAAACCATCACAGAGCAGTCGGATTTGCCCCGTGCTGCCGATGTGGGGCGCATTTGTGCGCAGGCAATGCAGGAAGTGCAGGACCCCCGTCATACGGAGGTCGCCTTCTTCGGCGGCAGCTTTACTGCCATCCCGCAGGACTATATGCTCGAGCTTTTGGACGCGGTTCAACCCTTTTTAGGGGAGAATGGTTTCTCCGGAATCCGGATCTCCACACGCCCCGACTGCATTGACACAGAGGTGCTTGCACTTTTGAAAGACCGCGGCGTGACGGCAATTGAGCTTGGTGCACAGTCCATGTGCGATCATGTCCTTGCGGCGAATGACCGCGGACATACGGCGCAGGATGTGGTGAATGCCTGTTTGCTGATCCGGGAATCCGGTATCAAGCTGGGGCTGCAGATGATGGTGGGTCTTTACCGGAGCCGGATGGAGGACGAAACGGCGACAATCCGTCAGTTTCTCGGCATCCATCCCGATATGGTGCGGATCTATCCCGTGGCGGTGCTTCGCGGAACGAAGCTTGCACAGCTCTATGAAAATGGCGAGTATTCGCTATTTTCCTTTGAAGAAACCGTGGGGCTTTGCGCCGATGCGATGGAATCCTTCCAGCAAAGCGGAATCCGCGTCATCAAATGCGGACTTCATGCCAGTGAGTTCGTTGAGAAGGACTGCATTGCCGGCTTTTATCATCCGGCATTCCGGGAGATTTGTGAAAGCAGAATGTTCCGGAAGAAGATTGCAGCTGAAACTGCCATGCAGCCGGGGAGCTATCGGATTCTGGTGCATCCAAGCTGTATCAGCAAGGCTGTAGGGCATGGTCGAGAAAATATATCCTATTTTGCACAGCATGGAATCTGTGTAAAAATCATTGGGGACGAACAAATTCCGAAATTTAAATGTAAGGTAAAGGAGCCATAGATGTATCTGAAATCTCTGGAGCTGCAAGGCTTCAAATCCTTTCCGGATAAGATCAAACTGAACTTTGACAAAGGTCTGACGGCGGTAGTCGGACCGAACGGCAGCGGAAAAAGTAATATCGGCGACTCCGTGCGCTGGGTACTGGGCGAGCAGTCCACGAAAACCCTGCGCGGCAATAAGATGGAGGACGTTATTTTTTCCGGTACTGTTGCAAAGAGACCCATGGGCTTTGCGGCTGTCACGCTGGTCATTGACAACAGCGAGGGCAGACTGGAGGGCTATGGCGATGAAGTCAGCGTCACCCGAAAGCTCTATCGCAGCGGTGACAGCGAATACCGCATCAACGGCAAATCCGTCCGCCTCAAGGACATCAACGAGCTGTTCATGGATACGGGTCTGGGACGTGATGGCTATTCCATTATCGGACAGGGACGCATCGCCGAGATCGTGGGCGCCAAGAGCAATGACCGCCGTGAGATCTTTGAAGAAGCGGCAGGCATTTCGAAATTCCGCTACCGCAAGACCGAAGCGGAACGCAAGCTCGAGGCTGCCGAAGATAATATGCAGCGTCT
>JAZQAA010000161.1:0-1758 GCA_045544975.1 Oscillospiraceae bacterium
TCATCTGTTTGCATCTTTTCCGTCATCTCGCCCAAAAATTCCTTGACATACGTCAGTATGCCTGCGCAATTTTTGGATAATCTGACAAAAAATCTGCTGCACATCTGACATACTGTCCTTTGTGCGGTATTGCCTTAAAAAAAGGAGGACAACCAATGGATCAGATTCGCAGTATTGTCACCGGTGCCTGTATGCTCAGTCTTGCAGTGGCGCTGATGTATATGATCAAGCCTTCAAAGAATTTTCAGAATCAGATCCGGTTTCTGGTTGCTGCGCTCTTTGTTCTGACAATGATTGCTCCGTTTCAGGAAGTGGATTTATCGGAGTTTTCCGTTATGTGCAGTTCAACGGAAGTATCTGCCCAAGCCGCTGCAATGGATGATACACTGGAAGCGGAGCTCCTGTCCATGACTACGGAGCAAACAGAAGCAGCACTCCTGCAGTCAATGACGGCGCAGGGAATAGTTTGCAGTGAAATGGAGGTCTCTGTGCATATTGCAGAATCCGGCAGCATATCAATTAGTGAGATCAGCGTGATCTGCAGTGATACGGAAGCGGCTTATGAACTGCTGCGAATGCTTCTGGGGGAGGAGGTGACGCTCAATGTTACGGAAGCTGATGCGTAAATTCGGTAAAAAAGAGCTCCTGCGTTACACTGTTGTGGCTTTGGGACTTGTAGGAATGTTGTGCATTCTGTTCGCTCCGGATTCCAGTGAGAAAACCTCTGAGTCTGCCGCAAAGCTTGAAGAAACGGAAGAAACACCGGAGCAATACTGCACCAGAATACAGGAGGAGCTTTCTACGATGCTTTCTTCCTGTGCAGGGGTGGGGAGCGTGAAGGTACTTGTCACTGTGAACGGCAGCGAGGAGTACATTTACGCGACAGAAGGGGACAGCCTTGTGACGGACGAGCAGGTGAAACAGAGCAGCTCGTATGTCACAGTCGGCGGCAGTAAGTCGCAGGCACTGGTCGAGTCCGTAGCTTACCCGGGAATTACTGGTGTCGTTGTTGCCTGTGAAGGCGGTGACCGCAGTACAGTCCGTGAAACTGTTTATCATGCTGTGTCTGTTGCGTGCGGAATATCAACCGCGCAGATTTATGTAACAAAGCTTAGCGCTGCTTCGTAAGCAGTACCTATCGTCCGTCGATGCAGCGAATGCCGAAAGGAGCCATCATTATGAAAAAACCAACATTCATTATCGGAAAACGCCATGTCATTTTATCCTGCCTGACACTGATGCTTGCAATTGCTGTCTACATCAATTATTCCATGTCAAATACGCAGCTTCCCGTGACGACGCCAGTGGGAGAGCTGACTGCCGAGCAGGAACAATATGGGGATACCGAATTTGTCAATGCAGATCCGGCACAGGAGCAGACGGCTGCGGATGCGCAGAGCGAGGATTTCTTTGCGCAGGCAAGACTCGAAAAGACAACCAATCGGGATGAAGCCGTTCAGACACTTCAGATGATCATCGGCGGAGGGGATCTGACAGAGGATGAAGTGATCACCACCGCACTCGATGCCGTTGCAATTTCCAATCTGATTGAGAGCGAAGGCAATATCGAATCCCTGATCAAATCACAGGGTTTTGAAGACTGTGTTGTGTACCTTGATGGAGAAAGCGCAAAGGTGGTTGTGAAGTCGGAAGGCCTTGAAGCAGCCGATGCAGCACTCATTAAAGACATCATTTTAGGGGAGGTTGCAATTTCTTCTGAAAATATCAGAATTTTTGAAGTAAAATAGTTGTACTTTT
>JAZQAA010000162.1:0-4994 GCA_045544975.1 Oscillospiraceae bacterium
GTGATGAACGACCCGACAGTGCAGCTTGAAGATCTGGATATTCCGGAATTTGCAGAAGCAACCGTTAGCGGAAACTCTGTTCATTTCGATGATTACCCTAACTCTTCACTTTGTGAGCAGGCTGCAGCCTATGTGACGGAAGCGTCCGGCGGAACGGTTTCTGTAGACGGTAATATCAGCATTTATGAGCAGGAATTCCTGTATCAGTATGCAGAATCCCTTGAAGAAAAATACAGCGAGTATTTCTCCGATGTCATTGTGGAATTGCTGTTTCAAGAAGCGAGTGAAAATGTTTCCGACGAAGTAAGCGCTACCGTCTCCCCCTGGCAAACCGCCGGTGACCACAACGCAGACGGTGAGACCAATTCCAACGACGCGGCAGCGCTGCTCGTGCAGGCAGCCGAGGACGGCGCAGCGGAAGCTTCCGCAGAGACCGTATCCCCCGACTCCGACGTGAACCTCGACGGCGTGGCAGACGCTACTGATGCAGCGTACATTCTCCAATATTCCGCCCTCAAAGGCGCCGGCATGGATCCGGACTGGGTGGAGATTTTGATGAAAAATTAAAATTAAGGAGGTATCTTTATGAATAAAAAAATAATCGCAACCCTGACCGCCCTTCTTTGCACCTTCTCCTCCTTCTCCGCAATGATGGCAACAGCCGAAGAAGAAGTAAACCCCTATCTGCTCCCTGTTGATATGGGCTATTTCTATGGTTTTATCGTTGAAACCGATGGCACGGAACTGACGGCAGAAATGCTGCCGTTTGGCAGTGACTATCAGCTCATGTGGATATATACATGGGATTATATTACAGACAAATACTATTGGGGCTATCTGGATATTGACTATACCCCCAGTGAGTCCACCTATATCGTACAAATGCGCAGTAACAAAACGGATTACCTTAATAATTACGCCCGACAGGCAATGCTTGAGGTTGACTGCATTGAGGAAGCTTATCTGTTTGAGTACACCATGTATTCCTATGGCTATGCAGGTTTTAATGTTGAAGATGGTCAAGAGGGCATCTTTCGTATAGAAATGAACGATCCTTCTGCTCAGCTGGAAGATCTGGATATTCCAGAGTTTGAAGGTATGGAGTTTGTACGATATGAAGATTTAGGTGCCATTTACTACAATGTTGGCGATAATGAGCGTGATTCGGCACTCTACGCAGATGTAGTGGCTTATGTGGATGAAGCTTCTAACGGCGAATTAAGTTATCCTGAATTCTATTCTGATATTTACTCCTATGAGTTCTTGAATAATTATGCGGATGAATTGGCAGAAAAGTATAGTGAATACTTTACAATTCAAACGCAGTTCGGATACCTCGAAAATGAACTCACCGAACCCTCTTCCATCACCTTTGCGCTCCCCACTTGGCAAACCGCCGGTGACCACAACGCTGACGGCGAGACCAATTCCAACGACGCGGCAGCCCTGCTCGTGCAGGCAGCCGAGGACGGCGCAGCGGAAGCTTCCGCAGGGACCGTATCCCCCCGCTCCGATGGGGACCTCGACGGCGTGGCAGACGCCTCCGATGCCGCCTACATTCTCCAATATTCCGCCCTCAAAGGCGCCGGCATGGATCCGGATTGGGTGGAGATTTTGAAGAAGTAAGGAGGTCACCCATGAAAAAAAGAATTCTTTCCGCAATTACCGCCTGCATCTGCATGGCATCATCCGTGCTGTCCATGACGGGCTATGCAGATACCTTCATGGAGCATCCCAACTGTGACGATCTCCTTATCATAGCCCATGATCCTACTTTAAGTAATGTTCTTCTGATCCATACTGATGGCACGGAAATGACAGAAGATATGGTGAGCAATTTTGAGGGCTATTCTTCGTTTCCGACATGGGTAGATTATGCTTATAATTCTACCTATATGATTTATCGTGATGGCGAAATGATACCTGGTGATGGCACCCTTCCGGATGCGGATCAGGATGGGGAGCCGGACAGCGACAACAACTACTGTGTAACGCTGGCAGAAGGCTATACGGATAAAGCTTCTCTCCAGAAATTTGCAAAGCAAATCATGCTTACTTATGATTTTGTGGAAGAAGTATACCTTCTGAATGATCGTACTATCACAAAGTGTTCTAATGATTTTAGCTTCAAAGTTGAGTTGTTGGATGGTGTGCAGAATCTGGATATTTCAATGTTACCAGAACTTGGAGAAGATTTTGAAATTGAAAGCTATACCTCTAATGAAGTCGAATACTATTCTGTTCAATTTATAGGGGAAGAGGATGGAAATCCGCTTTTTGAAACGGATTCAGAACGCCCAAGTGAAGCTTCTTACACAGTTTATCAGCGCTGGATTGCGCTGGGAGAAGAGCTTCTTGCGAACCACAGTGACATTTTGTCAAGCGTAACGCTCAAATGCACAGAATCACAAACTTTGGATATTTTTATGCCGTTCTTTGAAGTAGAACCCGTCTGGCAAACCGCCGGCGACCACAACGCTGACGGCGAGACCAATTCCAACGACGCGGCAGCCCTGCTTGTTCAGGCAGCCGAGGACGGCGCAGCGGAAGCTTCCGCAGAGACCGTATCCCCCGACTCCGATGTGAACCTTGACGGCGTGGCAGACCCCTCCGATGCCGCCTACATACTCCAATATTCCGCCCTCAAAGGCGCCGGCATGGATCCGGATTGGGTGGAGATTTTGAAGAAGTGATTTTCCCGATTTTACAAAGAAAGCCCCCTCATACGAGGGGGCGTTTTGCGTTACTTCTCAACTTTAAACATATACTCCGCATCAGCGGTAATTTCCGTCACATCCACACCGGTCATGGCGTATTCGCCGTCAATGTAGAACGCCCAGTAGCTTCCGTCCGTTTGAAAATCCGCGGTAATTCCATTCACGCTCTTGACATAGAGACCATAGTCCCCCTCGTCACCAGCAATCAGATCATGCGCCATCAGCGCATCGCCGACGATGGTTTCATCCGTATGGATTTCGAAAGCGGTTTCCGTGCCCTCGGCATCGATGACAATGAAGTCAAAGCTCGTTTCGCCCTCGCCAAGGACGGTGACTTCGGCATCCGCCGCAGAATTGGCAGCAGAATCGCTGCCGGAATTGTCATTACAGCCAGTTGCAGTCAGTGCCATTGCCGCAGTCAGCACCATGCAGAGGAGAAATGACAGCATTTTCTTGTTGTGTGTAATTCTCATAAAACACATCTCCTTTTTGAAATTGATCCCTTCCGGACGGGCGCTCGCAGTCCGATGGAAGGCGCAAGGGGATGGTCAGGTATTCCGGCTCTGTGCGGACTGCTGCACCTTCTCAGAGCATGACGCTCCAATGGCTTGTCCCTGCTTGCGGCGGCAGGCAGCAGCAATCCTTTTTGCACATGACGGCGACGGGCTCGCACAGGAGTTGCACCTGTTTCCGTGGACCATCCAGAAGATAGTATACCATATTTTGCTGAGAAATGCAAGTGCGCACCGAGTCCGCGCGAAACTAAAGCCAGCTATGCTGGCGGTCTTTATGGAGAACTCAGCTTTGCGCCTTTGCACAGCATGGCGCATTGCGGACAGATGATTCAAAGGCGCATCCTTCTACGAATCCTCGCCAGCGCAGGCTCTGCGCAAAACACGCCCCCTATTTGAAAGGGGGCGTGTTTTTCTTAATTCTTACAGCTGATTGAGCTCCTCAGCGGTTGCAAGCTGAATGCCTGCTGCGTTCAGTGCAGCGGTTGCCTTTTCTTCATCATCCACATGGAGGACAATGTAAGCGCACTTGCCAAGAATGGTGATGCAGGCATAGAGGTAGTCGATGTTGATTTTTGCATCGGACAGTGCCTTGGTAATTACACCCAGACCGCCCGGCTGATCCGGAATTGCTGCGAGCATTACCTTTGTAATGCTGGACATCAGACCCTTTGCACTCAGCATTGCCTGTGCCTTCTTGCAATCACTGACAATCATGCGCACAATACCGAAATCCTGTGTGTCTGCAAGGGACATCGCACGAATATCAATGCCGCCCTCTGTCAGTGTCTCGGTTACCTTTACAAGCTGCTCCGGCTTGTTTTCCATGAAAATGGAAAGCTGTTGTGTTGTCATAGTGGTTTTCCTCCTTACTTAATCGGAAGTTGCACCGGTTGGGCGGGGCTGCAGTTTCCCTCTATCCTTGCCAAGAATGGTTTGTTTGCAATCTTAGCGATTTTCTTTTGCTCCTTTATGGGGCAAAAGAAAATCGTCTCGGGATTCCAAAGGGATCACATCCCTTTGGCAGGGGGTACGGGGGACAGCGTCCCCCGCTCCAGCCAGTTTGACCTCTCGTTTAATTATGCAGTAAATTCATATCCCAGCGCAAAAGCCTTCTTGTTCATTTCGATGAACTGGGGCTTTACGAGCTGTTCGAGGGCAGTGATCCACTTCTCATAGTCGATATGGAAGTGCTTTGCGAGCTGACCCATGAGAACGATATTGACAGCTCTTGCAGAGCCTGCCTGTTCTGCGAGGGCGAGGGCGTCCATTTCTTCGAGATGCACATTCTTTGCCTTGAGTTCCTCCAGAATTTCGGACGGATACTCTGCAGCACCGATGATCACCGGCATGGGATCAATACGCTGTGTATTGGTAATCAGAACACCATCCTGCTTGAGGAGGGATACCCAACGCGCAGCTTCAATGCGCTCGAAGGAGATGATATAGTCCGCTTCGCCGGTCTGGATCACGGGAGAATACACCTTCTCACCGAATCTTACATATGTGATAACAGAGCCGCCGCGCTGGCTCATACCGTGTACTTCAGAAACCTTGATGTCGTAGCCTTCATTGGCAAGCACTCTGCCCAGCAGCTTGCTGGCAAGCAGGCTGCCCTGACCGCCGACACCGCAGATCACAATACCTTTTGTTTCCATAATATACTCCTTCTATGTTGAAAGTTTCGTTCATTACAGCATCTGCTTGAGGACGCCGCTTGCGCCGAGAATGCCGAATACAAGTCGGATCGTAGCCATGTCGTTCT
>JAZQAA010000163.1:0-5574 GCA_045544975.1 Oscillospiraceae bacterium
TTGGCCTCCGACTTCCTCAAAATCAATGCCGTCCTCGATGATGCCGAGGTGGGTGTGCGCGTCAATAAAGCCGGGCAGAAGATGTCCGCCATGCGCGTCAATATCATCCTCGGTGACTTCTTCGGGCTTTCCCTGCTCAACAGAAGTAATTTTGCCGTCCTTGATTTCCACATAGCCGTAGAAATGCATATCCTCGGTCATGGAATAAATCTCTGCATTATAAATGATCATTGCTGTTCTCCTAAAATCTCAATAATGGCTCTGACCGCTGCAGCCGGTGTTTTGGTTGCCTCCAGCTCGCAGGTAGAGTGCCGGCGGTAGATGACCTTTCTGGTATCGTAGAGCTGCTGCAGCTCCTCACGGGTGCTGCGCTTGACAATCGGACGGTCACTGTCCGCAATGCGGCGGTAGCACATATGGAAAGGTACATTAAGGTACAGAACATGACCCTTTTCTGCCGCAATCTTCGCATTCTCCTCACGGAGCATCGCACCGCCGCCGCAGGCAATCACGCCCTCACGATCGGCAAGCGCACGAATCGCCTCCGTTTCCAGATCGCGGAAATGCGGCTCGCCGTACTGTTCAAAAATCTCCGGAATGCTCATGCCTGCCTGCTCCTCTATGTAGGCATCCATGTCCACGAAGGGCGTTCCGAGCTGATGGGCAAGCTTCTCACCGATGGTGCTCTTGCCGCAGCCCATGAAGCCGCAAAGAAAAATCGTCATGTCAGTCCTCCTGTGCCGGAAAATCCCGGTTGATCGTATCCTCCAGCTCACGGATGATGCCCTGCACCTCTTCCTGCGTAAAGCTGCCGCCGTACCAGATTTCATGCGCACGCACTGCCTGCCATACGAGCATGGCTGCACCGCCGACTGCGGGCTTGCCGAGTGCCTTCGCCTTCCGGATGAGCTGGGTTTCTGTGGGATTATAGATCACATCGAACACGCTGCCGGCATTCGCAATTAGCGCATCGCTGACGGGGCAGGCGTTCGTTTTCGGGTACATTCCCACGGGGCAGGCATTCATCAGAAGATCGAAGCTGCCGGTGACCTCGCTGCCAAGGGAAATGGTGACTTTTGCATCCGGTACCATGCTGCGGATCTCTTCACAGAGCGCGTCTGCAAGCGGACGATCCTGCGGCAGAATGCCGATTGTGAGATCTGCGCCGTGGAGTGCAGCTTCAATTGCCATCATTCGTCCCACGCCGCCGCAGCCGATGAGGAGTACCCTGCCGCCGAGCGGCATTCCCTCCACGCTGCGCAGAAATCCCACACAGTCCGTATTATAGCCCACAGCTCCGCTTTCCGTATTGGCAACGCAGTTCACGGAATGGTAACGCTGTGCGGTTTCGTCAAGCGCGTCCAGATGGGGAATGATATCCACCTTATGGGGAATCGTAATGTTATAGCCGCAGAGCTGTCTGAGTGCCGGAGCGCGGTCTGCCAGCTCCTCGGACGGAATGGCAGTCAGGGAATAGGACGCTTCCCTGCCGCTGAGCGCAAAAAGCCGCTCATGAATCATGGGGGACATGGAATGTCCTAAGGGATTGCCGATCAATGTATATGCACGCATAGATTACCTCCGGAAATTTGAAACTTATCTCTATCATCATAGCACACTTTCTCCGAAATTACAATGCTTTTTTTCTGATTTTTCTGTGAGAACGCCGAAATTATCCGAAACACTGCGGCAGCAGGAGCAAATTGCACAAATTTTCGGGGGAAATCCAAGAAAACATTGTCATCCAGACTATTGACGAAAACCCCATTTTCCTTTATACTATTTTTAAGAAATACAACATTAAGCAAGCAGGAGGCGTTACAATGGAATTTGAAACCGTTGCTGCAGTCATTGCAGAGCAATTTGACATCGACAAGGACGAAATTACGGAGGATATGGACATTCTGGAAGATCTGGGCGCAACCTCCATGGACGCAGTAGAACTGATTGTTGCGATCGAAAGCGCAACCGATATCAGCATTCCCGATGAAGCAGTGGATGACATCCACACAGTCGGCGACATCGTTTCCTATCTGCGTGATCACGCCGCTGAAGAGGAATAAGCCACCCCTCTCTTTTTTTCTGAGAAAATGGAAGATTTTTGCGCTTGATTTCGCGCTGTTTCTCTGTTATAATGGAAGAAGAAGCCACAATTTCCTGGAACAGACGAAAGGAGCATATCAATGAAATACAGCGCACTGAAATACGCCGCGCTCCTTGCAGCCGGCTGTCTTTGCTGCGGCGCAGGACTTTCCGCAGGCGCCGCGTCCATTGAGGACTGCAACAGCAAGGCGATCGAGGTTGGTCTGCCCGCTGATGTGATCGAACAGGGCAACAATGCCTGGGCAGGCGGTACCGTGACACAGGAGGATCTCGATTCCATCTATGACGCGCTCTGCAGCTATGAGCAGACGCAGGAAGAGATCTTCAGCAGTATTTTTGACGAGGATAAAAACAGCTCCAGTACAGAGAGCGAACCTGACCGCAGCGGCAGCACTGCCGAGTCCATCACGGATGCGGATTTTGTCAACATGACGCTGGAGGAAAAGATCGCCTATGTCAATTCCCTGCCGGCGGACGAGAGGGACGCATTCCTTGCGTCGCTGTCCGTGGAGGAACGCAACAGCATCATTAAGCAGCTTTCAACGGACGATAAGATGAATCTGCTCGACGGCTACATGGATGTTGCCGGTGCGATGGGACTGAATGTCACGGTGGATTCCCTTTCGGACAACGAGCTGGAACTGGTCATCCGTGACAATGACGGAACCGTGATTGATACCACCCACATGGGTGTGACGATTGATGAAACAGGCATTTCCCACACAAGGCTGATCACCCTTGCAGCGGCAGCAGTGATGCTTGCAGTGCTCGGCATCGGCGCACTGTACCGCTACCTTCGCAGGAGCGACAGTACCGAACAGTAATATCCCTTCAAAAAGGAGGAACAGCAAAATGAAAAGAAAGACATGGAAACAGCGCATTACCTCTGCAATGCTCACAGCCGGCTGTCTTTGCAGTCTGGCTGCACTTCCGGCAGCGGCATATACCGTTGATGAAGTGGCAGAAAAGGCAAGAGAATGCGGTTATTCTGAAGAAATGATCCAGCTCGGCTACAACGAGTGGGCGACCGGCAATTATACACAGGCGGATCTCGATGCGATCTATGAGCAGCTGTGTGCCTATGACGATCAGGCTGACGACATGGTGGACAGCATTTTTGAAAACACCAGCATTCCGGATGATGTTGTTGTCCCCACCAATCCTTCGGCAACGGAGGACTCCTCCGCATCCGGGGAGAGCACGGCTTCCGGCACGGTGGATTCTCAGGAGAGCAGCACTTCCGGCGGCACCGCTTCCGGTACTGTCAGCTCCGCGGATTTTATCAACATGACGCTCGAAGAAAAGATTGCCTATGTCAATTCCATGGACGAAGCCACAAGGGAAGCATTCCTTGATAATCTGACAGCGGAGGAACGCAACAGCATCATCAAGCAGATGTCCCTCGACGACAAGGCTGAGCTGATGCAGGGCTATATTGACACGGCAGAAACCATGGGTCTGAATGTGGTTGTCGATTCCCTGACAGATACCAATATTTCCGTTACCATCCGCAATCAGGACGGCGTGATCGTCGATAAGGCGGCAGTGGGTGTAACCATTGATGAAACGGGAATTTCCCATACAAAGCTCCTTGTTCTGGCTGCAGCTGCCGTTGCACTGTCCGTGCTGGGACTGGCAGCTCTCTACCGTTATCTGTGCCGCAGTGACAGACAGGCGCAGTAACAGCGGAAAGGAGCCGGAAACATTGAAAACAAAAACAAAAAGAGCGGGTGCACACCCGCTCATCTATCTACTGACAGGTTTGTTCCTGCTGATCCTCTGCACTGCCATCTGCGCCGTTGCGCTGATCAAGCCCTTTGAGAAGGCGCAGACCTACCTGAACCTCGCATTCATGGACAATATGAAAATCTCTCCCTCCACGGGACTGAACGGTCTGGTCATTAAGGAAAATGACATCAGCACGAACGGTACTCCGGAGGAGGAGCTTTCCGATACGGGCGAGGTCATCCGTCCGACCTTCGGTGAACAGTATGCCGTTCTGCAGTGCGATGCAATCAGCCTTGAGGTACCGGTGTACTGGGGTTCCAGCGTGGAGCTGCTTGAGCTGGGTGCCTGTCAGGCAACCTCCTCCACCGTTCTGGGCGATACCGGCAATGTGGTCATTGACGCCCATGTCAACACCTTCTTTGCAGATCTGAACAAAATCCAGCCCGGCGACACCATCGTACTTTACACGACCTATGGTATCTTTACTTACGAAGCCGTAGAGCAGGTGAAATTCGAGAACACGGACAAGACCTATGTTCTCCCCACAGAGGATGATCATCTGACGCTGTATACCTGCGAAGCACAGGTGCTCGGTACCTCCACCACCCGTGTGGGTGTGGTCTGTGATCTGGTAAGCAAGCAGTTCTATACCAACATCATCGCAGAGGAGGGAGCTACTGAATGAAAAACATCCGACTCTATCTCCCGAATGTCCTTCTGACGCTCCTGCTCACATTTGTTCTGCTGGGCTGCGAGGGACTGCTCTTTGCAAAAACCCAGGTTCTGAGCAAGCAAAATTTCCGTACCATTGCCCAGAAGGAGCAGCTGGCGGAAAAGGCATATACGACGCTCGACAGCTACTTCAAGACCCGCGCCAACAGCACGGGCATTCCCTCTTCCGTCTACATGGATGTGATGGATCAGGAAGCACTCGAAGCTGCCATTCTCTCCAGTGTTGCACAGGCATTTGATTATCTCGAGGGCAGAACGGAGACCTATTCCTACACCATGGATTTTACGGCTCTGGAAAGCTCCATCCGCACCTTCTTCGAGGAATATGCAGCGGAAAACGGCTACGCCATGGATCAGGTCTTTGAGGACAAGGTGGCATCCACCATTAAGGAAGCGGAATCCGAGATCATCTTTGTCACGGACGCATTCAAATTTTCCACCATGCATTCCAACGGTCTGCTCGAACCGATGCGGAAAATTGTCACCTATCTGAATTTCGGCGTGATTACCTGTCTGGTCACAGCGGCTGTTCTGGTACTTCTGCTGATCGCCTGCAATCTCAAGCAGCTGCGGCACCTGCTGTACTGGCTGGGACTTGCCGGAACAATTTCCTCCGCACTGCTGATGGCACCGTGCCTATTTGTGACGACAACGGACTATTTCAGCGCATTTGCCATCAAGGATCCGCTGATTTTCTCGGCGGTGGTCGGCTACTTAAAGCTTCTGACAAGCCGTCTCCTGACTGCTGAAATCATCGTGCTCATCGTTTCCCTGCTCTGCCTGATTGCCTTCGGCGTGCTGGGACTGGTGTCCGGAAAGAAAGTGCCTGCTCCTGCCGAGGAGGATGCACCTGAAAATGCATAACACTGAAAGCCTGCCGGTATGGCAGGCTTTTGTCTGTCGAAAAATCGTATTTTGCTTCTATTCGCCCCACCCCCTAACCCCCTCCCCAAAAGGGAGGGGGAAATAAGTAGGGTGCTGCCGCACCCTACCCCCCCCTCCTGCGGAGAG
>JAZQAA010000164.1:0-6400 GCA_045544975.1 Oscillospiraceae bacterium
CTTTTGACACATCGTATCAAAAGTGGTTTTATCATACTTCTTATATAGCAAACACCGCTGAAGAAAGCCGCTTTCGCTTATTTGCGCTTTTTCATCAGCTTATTTACCGTGAATGCAATGGCAAGTCCGGTTGCGGCGGCACCCGCAATGGGCAGCGCAGCCTTGCGCAGTGCACTCTTAGGTTTTACAATCTTTTCAATGATTGGTGTATCAGTTGCCGGAATACCTGCCGGAACAGAATGCGGTGCCAGTCGTTTTTGTCCGATTGCCGGTATTTCAAAAGCGTCGAATTCCACTGTTCCTTCTGTAATTTTCAGTTCCAGCGTGTGATCCCCCTCACGAATGGGGTCAATGCAAAGAAATGCTTCACGATAATCTGAATTTTGGAGACTGTGTTGTTCCGCATACAAGCGATCATCCAGCTTGACTGTTACAACAGCATGATCGGTTCTTCCAAGCAGTGCAATGGCACTTCCATGGAATCGGAGACGCATCACAGCTCCCTTGCTGCCAATGGCACAGGTTCTGTGGTAGTGTTTGTAATCCGCCATGGGCTTTAATTCCCAGCAGCCATCCTGCGCATTTGGATATTGTACAGAGAGAGAGAGACAGTCGATTCTGTCACTGTATTGCGAGTTCGGAAGCGGTACGGGCTGTACAGTCAGGTCACGGAACTGATTTCTGTGATAACTGCTCATCAGACTGATTCTGCCGGAACGAACATAGGGAGTGCCATCCATTCTGTGTTCATAGACAGAATGATCATCTACAAATGCAAGCACAAGATCCCCGATACCGAGCAAGCTGAGCTTATGCGGGATTGCTGCATCGAAAGCTTCAATGCAGCCACTCCCAAGAACTTTTTCCATGTACCGCAGCTGCCAGCAGCCACTTGCATAAACACGCAGCACAAAGCCGCACTCAGAGCTATCCGGACGAGTGACCGCAGAATTGTAACGAATACCGATTCCAGTATAGATGTCTTCCTCGGATCCGCTGAATTGCACCATAACGGAGGCCTGATAATCCCGCCATGTATCATCACCAAGACAGGTGAGCGGCTCCGGTGTGCCGCGGAATCGCCAATTTGTCGGAAGGGCATCCTTGCAGATCATCTGCTGCAGAGCACCGCCGTCTTCTGTAGGAATCATCTCAAAAGCACCGCCCTGATCCGTTGTATAAAGCGGCGCGCCGCCTCTGATCGGATGCAGCTTCTCATCATACTGGAATGCATCACAGTAGGGAAGGGGAAGGCGTATATTTTCCTTCATAGGAGACGATGCCAAAAATGTACTGCCGATTCCGGCAACATCCATTGTCGTCAATGTCAGAAGAGAATAGGGCTTTACAACAATCGGAATCGCGGCTTCCTTGTTAATTCCATTTGGCTGCAGCTCGTCAATGACGCGCATCCAGTTCTGATTTACGAGAGCTGGGTCTTCACAGCCGGCTGTTTCGACAACATAGAGCTTTTTTCTAAGCTCAGGAAGGTTTTTAAGAATCACGAGATACGAGCGAGGCATCTCGCTGTCGTTGCAAAGGTGGAGTGTCAGATGATGCTGATCCGGAGAAACCAGTGCCATGTAATTATGTGTGGTGTTTTTGATGCTATGATTCTCTTCTCCGTCACCATAGCACGCACTGTCAACATATTGCCAGCCAGGCTGCGTGAATTTTGTAAAATGAGCCGCAATCCACAAACCGATATCCTTCTGGAAATATCCCGACCAAGGCGTATTGGCTGTGATCAGTTGCTTGGGACTATAGCAGGAACCGTCGTAATAAGCACTCACTGCCGGCTGGAATTCATACATGACCATTCTGCCATGTGCATAGCTGTTGATGATGCGATTGGCGGTATCGAGAGGACCATTTGTACCGGAGAGACCGCTTCCGTCTACGCGGCAGGAGAGTGCAGGGATATTACAAGGCGCAATACCTTCGCTGTACCAGATTTCCTTGCCGTAGACATCATGCAAAAGTTGTGTATTATCATCACCATAGGTCGTGTAATGCAGTCCGATGACATCAATGGCATCACGCAGCTCGGAATTTTTGAGCATCTCAGAAGCGATCGTACGAGAGCCGACTTCGTCGGAAGCAACGAGCTTAATCTCTGAAAAATCATACGGTGCATTTTCCTCGGAACGAAGGCGCTTTGCAAAATAAATCAGCCATTCTGTATCCGCATGATCTGTTTCGTTGCCATCAGGACTAATAAAACCAAATCGAAGCCCATATGTTTCATATGCCGCTTTTAATGCTCCAAGGAACCAGCGATATCTCGCGTCGAAACCTGCCTCCTTGCTGTCTGCAAATGCAGCAGTCACCCAGTGCGGCTCCCCCCAGCGAAGCAAATCAAGCGTAAGATCGGGATTAACGGCCTTGGCGTCCGCAGCAAGCATGAAACCTGCGCCCCTTCTGACATCCGTCAATTCTTCCTCGGTGCGTTTAACACAAGGCTCTGTGCCGGAGGAGGAGTTGATGTCTGCGCCGAATTCGTGCTTAAGATGGGTTAAGCCTGCGCCGTAGCCCGGAGCAAAGAGAAGCTTCAGAATCTCCTCATATACTTCGGGATGCTTCAGCTTATAATCCATCAGTAATCTGGAAGACCCGTTTCCGGAAACGAATCCCAGTCCGCGGAACGCGGCAGCCGGGTTTTCGTTGGCAAGATTGCCGTCAACCAGAATTTCAGCTGCATTCTGCAGCATTTGCTGTACTGAATTGTCCATAAATCCACCTCACTGCTGTTCCGGAAGTTCTTTTTTGGGAACTGCGATCATGAATTTGATATTCTTACCTTCTTCAGTGAACATTTTTTCATGCTCCGTCATGAGATTTTCTGCAAATCCGGAGTTATGCAGATCCCTTGTGAGATAAGTGATCTCAAAACCTGCTTCGCTCATGTATTCAATGGTTTCTTCAAACAGCTCATCATCATCCGTCTTGAACCAGAGTTCTCCCTGCAGGAAGGGCTTATACTGCATCAGTTGCCGTGTATGCGTCAGACGGCGCTTTTTGTGCTTACTTTTGGGCCAAGGATTACAGAAATTGATAAAAATACGATCAATTCTGTCGTTTTCGTCAAAAGCTTCGGAAATATTGGAAATATTCAGAATCATGATCCGAACCTGTTCATCTGTCAGATTCTGCGAGGACAAAGCCTCTTCAATTTTTCTTTTGGCAAGAACAAGCATTTCGTTCTTAATATCGACGGCAATGAAGTTCACACCGTTCCAGTGCAGTACCGCCTGAGAAGCGAAACCGCCCTTACCGCAGCCAAGCTCTAAGTAGATTGGCTTAGTGTTCGGAAATACAGTGTTCCATTTACCCTTGAGGGATTTAGGGTCAGCAATAAAGAACGGACAAGCTTCCAGCTCCGGTCTTGCCCATGGTTTGCAGCGAATTCGCATAGCGTCCTCCTACCATTAAAAATCAATTGTGATACTTCTGCCGGACGGCTTGTATTCATCAAATTTAATGCCGGCAAGCTCAAACATACGGATGGATGCACAGGTTGCATCGGTTCCGGCATATTTGTTGTCAAGATAAACAACCCTTCGGATGCCGCTCTGGATAATCGCCTTAGCGCACTCATTGCAGGGAAACAGCGTTACATAAATGGTGCAGCCGCGCAGATTGACATCCGAGCGATTCAGAATTGCATTCAATTCAGCATGACAGACATAGGGGTATTTTGTGTCAAGAAATGCGCCCTCCCGTTCCCAGGGCATCACATCATCATCACATCCCATGGGCATACCGTTATATCCGACAGAAACAATTTTGTTTTCTGCATTAACAATACAGGCACCGACCTGTGTATTGCTATCCTTACTGCGCTGTGCAGAAAGAATGGCGATTCCCATGAAGTATTCATCCCAGCTCAGATAATCCGTACGTTTCATTTTTTATTCCTCCATATACAGTTTTGCACAGCTTCCGAAGAGGCTGTGCATTCTGCTGTTATTCGTTGGCTGCAGTAGTAGCTGCTTCTTCAGCTGCGGGAGCCGGTGTTTCCTCAGCAGGAGCGGATGCAGGAGCCGGAGCCGGTGTGTTTTCAGCTGTCGTCTCTTCATCATCCTTCAGTTCTGCGTACATTGCTTCATCACCAACTGCACCTTCGTTCTTCAGCTGCTTAACAGGGATACGCTTGAGAGGAGAATATACAAATTTACCACAGGATTTATCCTCATCCATCAGCCCCTGCTTCTCGCAAAGAATACGGCTGCCGTCCTTAGTACGCTTGCCATACAGGCAATAACCGCACGCAGGAGTTACCTTTTTATCGAAATAATTTGTTTTTTTAGAAAAAAGACCCATTAATATCACCTCATAAAGAATTGCATAAAATTTCATACATTATTCATTATAACATACTTCTTTTAATTTGTCCAGTGGTTTTGTAAAAAATAATGAAATTCAGCGCATTTTACAAGAAATGGAACGATAATTTGCTGAATATGACGGCAGCAAATGGCAAAACCAGCCGATTGAAAATGGAATATTCTGTTTTTTATTGATACAAATTTAGCGTTTTGTACAAAATGAACAAAGAATTTGTGTTGCCTTAGTTAACTTTGCGGATAGATTTTTTGTAAAAACTATGCTATAATTGTAGGGTAAGCATGATCTGCGGAAACATTGATAATTTTTTGTCAAACTCTGCGGTGACTCATGCAATTCAAACTGGGAGGTTACACAATGGGTGCAAAAACGAAGAAGACTGTTCCGTTCCGCGGCACACCTGAGCAGGAAGCACAGCTTCGTGCTGTGATTGCTGAGCATAAGGACGAGCAGGGTGCACTGATGCCTGTGCTCCAGAAGGCACAGGATATTTACGGCTATCTGCCGATCGAGGTGCAGAAGATCATTTCTGACGAGATGGAGATCCCGATGGAGAAGATCTACGGTGTCGTAACATTCTATGCACAGTTTTCACTGTTCCCGAAGGGAAAGTACAACATTTCTGTCTGTCTTGGTACTGCTTGCTATGTAAAGGGCTCTGGCGACCTGTATGAAAAGCTGAAGGAAATCCTCGGCATTGATGGTGGCGAGTGCACAGAGGACGGGAAGTTCTCTCTGGAAGCCTGCCGCTGCATTGGTGCGTGTGGTCTGGCTCCTGTCCTGACAATCAATGAGGATGTATATGGCCGTCTGGGCGTGGATGATCTTGCTGATATCCTCGCAAAGTATGAGTAATTGACTCACACCTATCTTACATAACAAGGAGGAAAATATACATGAAATCGCTCGACGAAATCAAAGTGATTCGTGATGAAATGGCTGTTGAGCTTCAGACTCGTGATGAGTCCACAGAGGCAAACGGCACAAAGTATCGCAAGCATGTTCTGATCTGCGGCGGTACTGGTTGTACCTCTTCCGGCAGTACTGCAATTGAGGCTGCACTGGTAGAAGAGCTGGCAAAGAACGGCCTGACCGATGAGGTGCAGGTAGTTAAGACAGGCTGTTTCGGCCTGTGTGCACTGGGTCCGATCATGATCGTATACCCTGAGGGTGCATTCTATTCCATGGTTAAGGCTGAGGATATCGCAGAGATCGTTACTACACATCTCGTTGAAGGCGGTCAGCCGGTAGCTCGTCTGCTGTATGAGGAAACTGTAACAGAGGACGGCATCAAGTCCCTGAACGACACTGCATTCTACAAGAAGCAGCATCGTGTTGCTCTGAGAAACTGCGGTGCAATCAATCCTGAGTGCATCGACGAATACATCGGTAAGGATGGCTACCAGGCACTGGCTAAGGTTCTGAAGGAAATGACTCCTGAGGATGTTATCCAGACCATCCTGGATTCCGGTCTCCGCGGCAGAGGCGGCGGCGGCTTCCCGACTGGTATGAAGTGGAAGCTTGCTCGCAACATCGTTCCGGATGCTGATCAGAAGTATGTATGCTGCAACGGTGGCGAAGGTGGCCCAGGGGCATTCATGGATCGTTCCGTACTTGAGGGCGACCCCCATGTTGTTCTGGAAGCAATGGCAATCGCTGGTTACGCAATCGGCGCAACCCAGGGTTACATCTATGTTCGTGCAGAATATCCGATCGCTGTAGACCGTCTGCGCATTGCAATCGCACAGGCAAGAGAGTATGGCGTTCTTGGCAAGAACATCTTCGGCACAGGCTTTGACTTTGACATTGATCTGCGTCTGGGTGCAGGTGCGTTCGTATGCGGTGAGGAAACTGCTCTGATGACCTCTATCGAGGGTAATCGTGGTGAGCCTCGTCCGAGACCTCCGTTCCCGGCTGAAAAGGGTCTGTTCGGCAAGCCTACAATTCTGAACAATGTTGAGACCTATGCAAATATCCCGCAGATCATTCTCAACGGTGCTGACTGGTTCACTGGTATGGGTACTGAGAAGTCCAAGGGTACAAAGGTATTTGC
>JAZQAA010000165.1:0-2256 GCA_045544975.1 Oscillospiraceae bacterium
AGATAGATATTGATATGTATATCTACGATTCGGAAAATGAATAAGTAAAACAAACCCCAATAAGTCGAGCAGTTAGGAAAATAAGAATTTGTAGGAGGAAGTGACATGACTAAGGAACAAATTATTAATGCTTTGAAGGAAGCTGCAAAACCTTATGATAGTTACTACATTGAAGACGAAGTAAGGCAGGCTATGATGCAGTTGCCTGAGCCATTTGAATTAGTCGAACCTATTCTTGAAATCATAGGTGCAAATCCTACTGTTGACTTTGGTATGCCAGGAGATTTGGTTCACTATGTAGAGTGTTTCAGCGAAAAAGGATATGAAGAATTACTAATTGCTTCTGTCAAAAAGAATCCCACTGCACATAATATCTGGATGGTACATCGTTGTTATAATGATGTAGAAAACTCGTTACGAAAAGTGTTTAAATCATTAATTACCGAGCTGAAAACTGATAGCTCAGTTTCTCAAGAAATTAAAGAAGTAATTGATGAATTCAGCTGGTAATTTCCCATTTATCAACCTATATTCGATCTTTGACGCGAAGCTGTATTGGGAGAATCTTGCCAGCGCGGGCTCCGCGCAAATCCCAATTTCCCAGATACTTTCCCCCCACCAACCCCCATATTTCCAAAATACCAAAGGAGTTTCCCATGCTTACACAATTTTCCCGCACAGAACTCTGCTTCGGCAGGAAGGGTATGCAGAAACTGAAAAATGCCCACGTTGCCGTATTCGGCATCGGCGGTGTCGGCGGTCATACAGTCGAAGCCCTCGTCCGGAGCGGCATCGGGGCGATCACCCTCATTGACAACGATGATGTGAGCCTCACCAATGTCAACCGCCAGATGGTTGCTACCCTCGATACCGTCGGTCAGCCAAAAGTTGAGGCTGCCAAAGCAAGAATCCACAGCATCAACCCCGAATGCCGGGTAACCGCTCTGCAAAAATTCTTCCTGCCTGACAATGCACAGGAATTTGATTTTGCGCAGTATGATTATATCGTCGATGCGATTGATACTGTCAGCGGCAAAATCGCCCTTGCACAGCTGGCGCAGGAATACGGCATTCCGATCATCAGCTCAATGGGTGCGGGCAATAAGCTCGACCCGACGGCGTTCAAAGTGACGGATATTTACAAGACTTCCGTCTGTCCGCTTGCGAAAGTCATGCGGCACGAGCTGAAAAAACGTGGTGTCAGAAAGCTGAAGGTCGTTTATTCCGAGGAACTGCCCCTTCAGCCCGATCCGGATGTAATGGCGCAGATCATGCAGGAAGAAGCATCCGATTCCCCTCGCAGACAGATACCTGCCAGCAATGCCTTCGTTCCATCCGTGGTGGGACTGATCATCGCAGGCGAGGTCATCAAGGATATCACCGGTATCCGGGAACGCAAAGGGTAACAAAAACCCACTGTTCACACTGAACAGTGGGTTTCTTCATACGCCGGTTTCTGTGACACGTTCATCAATGAATTTACGCAATGCATCCTCTTCCATCCCAAGAACAAAGCCGAATTCCTGCAACATGAGACCTTCTGCCGTTTTCATCACCGCTTCATCCATCGCTGAGAAGCGCTTTCCCTGCGCTTCGGAAGAGCGTTTTCGGAAATAAAGAGACGCAATCAGCCGCAGCATCGCCATATGGTCGTCGCCCCGCATCACCTGCGCAAATAATTCCTTGCGCTCACGACGGTTATCCGACCACAGATCATCCGCCTCGCCTTCCCGCGGCATCGCATCAATGAGCTGCAGAATTTCATCCTTCGTAAGTAGTGGACGCAATTTTTCGTCCGCCTTTGTCACAGGAATGTAATATGTAGAATTGGGATCAGCCAGGGGCTTGAGTTTGTAGTACAGTATGGAATGTTCCCCATCCATACATTGTTCCTCCAGCGCTGCTACCTGACAAATGCCTGTATTCCGATAGATAATGTAGTCATTACTCTGCAAATCCATAGGTTACCTCCGGTTTCATTTCTTCCACTATTGTCATTATACCATATTTTCAAAAAATTTGTCATAGGATAATTGTACAAAAAAGGCGTCGTATAGATTGTGCAATAAGTCAAGGCAAAATAAAAAATCCGCTTCAGAAGAAGCGGATCAAGAAGAAGCCGGCACCGAACTAATTTCCCAGGTCGTGACCAACCAAGTATTTTCGTCGCGAAAGAGCTTAACTGCCGTGTTCGAAATGGGAACGGGTGGGACCTCTTTGCAATAGACACCGGCAAAAGAAACAGGAACAAAGGAG
>JAZQAA010000166.1:0-2515 GCA_045544975.1 Oscillospiraceae bacterium
CCGCTTGGCCTCCGACTTGCGCAATGGTAGGCGGTATTGACAGCAGCGGCTATGAGGATCACACCGACAAGTATCAGTACACCGAGCCGGCACTCGACTACAACGGCTGCTTTGCACTGGCAATCGCTGCACTGTACGATGTATACGGCGGTTCCACTGACGGCGCTGATGCAATTGCACAGAGCGCAAGTGAAATCACTTATCCCTACAATTTCTCCGACGGCACAGAAGAGCCTACCACTGAGCCTACAACTGAGGAACCGACTACAGAACCCACCACTGAACCGACTACTGAACCGACTACTGCACCTACTGATGAACCCGATGAGCCGACCACTGATGATAATTCCGGCGATCAGAATGATGTTGTTTACGGTGATGCTGACTGTGATGGCACCGTGAATATCATGGATGTCATTCATCTGTCCCAGTCCTTCATGGGTGCTGCAGAGCTGACGACTGAAGGTGCTGCGAATGCGGATGTGGATATGAATGGTAAGGTTGAACCTTCCGACACAATGTACATCGCACAGAGCCTTGTAAAGCTTGTAACACTTCCTATTCCTGTTGTGGGTTAAGCAAATTGAATGAACTACAAAACAGCCGGCAAGAATGCCGGCTGTTTTTATGTATGATAAAAACTCCCCCAGCCATCGCTGAGGGAGTTTTTGTTAGAATGTCTGAATGAGTGGCAGAAGGATAAATCCAAGCAAAATTGCACCAGCCATGAGTAATACCAGAACACGCATCAGGGTACTCTTTTTTCGTTTCAAAGCGGCACCTCCCAATTACTCGATCGTAATCACATTTTGCTGATCGGTCATTTCAGTGGGATCCGCCGATACAGTTTCTTCGACTGAATTCTGCGTTGCAGGTTCGGATTCCGCTTCTGCTACTGTATTGTCACGAATATACTCCCAGATTGTTGTTTCGTTTTCGGTTACAGCGGCAATTGTTGCTGCAATGGATTTTGCTTCCTCTTCTTCGCGGTATTGCTTGTTGGTACGATTGATTTGATTAATTGTATGAAGCGAAACGCCGATAATCAGAAACATCACAAGAAATGCTGCAGAAATCCATACAATTCGTTTCATCCCTATTCCTCCTTCTTACAGAAAGACAAATGCTTCATTTTCTGTGTACGGCGGTTCATTCGCCTGCATCTGGATCAGCCAAGAGGTGATATTCTGCGGTGTAACCTCTACGGTATCGCCCTTTTCCAAATCTGGCAGGTACTCGCTGGTCTGATCAATCACAGCAAGCATCTTTCCATTTTCCATATGCACCTGGTTTGCCCAGAGCATTTCCATGGAATAACCGCATTCCTGCCGCATTTCATTGGACAGAGGGAATTCCAGACGAACAGCCGCTAAGTGATGCGGTGCATCCAGGGCGTTTGCCAAGCATCCGAAGGTTTCCTTTGCAAGGTAAATTCCCCGGAGGAAATTAAATTGCGAGTTCGGATAGGAAATTTCATTTCCGCTGAGCATCGGCGGATACTGTGCGGGGGGAACTGTCGTAGGATTCGGGCCTGCAGGCAGAACCGTCAGTGCAGCGGACGGAACATCCCTCGTAATACTCTGTGCAAGTCCGCCTTCACGGATCTGCGCTTCGGGCTGTTCCCATGTGATATCCATTTTCTGATCGCCAATACGAACAGAGCACAGGGGTTTTCCGGCATCGGGCATTGTGTTGTTTTCGACACACATACAAGCAGTGAAATGCAGAAGATCTGCGTAGTATTCAAAATTGGTGCGATCTGCACCAATAAGCTCGATTTCCTTCATACCAAGGCAGCACATACCGGTTGTGGTCATCCAGATTTCATCGCCTTCGTCGCCTTGATAGATATGAATACGGAGCAGATCCGCAGGAGAAACGGCATTTTCAAACAGACCTGCAAATGCCACCCAGTAGCCGGGGAAGAGTTTGCTGGTATTCAGATCAATGGCACCGATCATATCCGGCAGGCAGCAGTGCGCAAGCTTCATCAGCAGATGATAGGAATCCAGGGTATGCTCGCTCAGATCAAGGTGCACGATGAGGGACATTTTGGCTTCTCTCACACGCAGGGACATTTCACGAGGCATTCCATAGCAGGGGTAGCCCGTAAGTTCCTCTGTAATAGGCATCCAGCTGCAGATCAGATCATGGAAATCCTCGTGATAACGCAGCGACATATAGAGCACATCATTCTCAATTGAACAGTTAACAATGGTAATTTCCTCGCCGAGTGCGCGAATGCGTTTTTCCATTTCGGTGATGGGCGGGATGGAATTCCCATCCGGAATGACCATCAGACCGCTGGGAGTCTTTGGCGCATAGCCGTGCTTGGAGCTTTGGGAAGCGGCAACGGGATCCATTTCCCCTTCATACTTCGGCAGCGGCTTCTTCAGCTGATCCATGTAATAGCTTGTGCCGTTTCGCTGATCGAGCTGACGGGACTGTTCCTCGGCAACGCTGTAGAAATAGTCAATCAGAGCCGAAATCTCATAGAAGTCGGAGGCCAAGCGGT
>JAZQAA010000167.1:0-3651 GCA_045544975.1 Oscillospiraceae bacterium
CGGTGCCGGAAAGACCACCATCATGCGTATGCTCGCAGGTCTGACACTGCCGACAAGCGGCAGTATGCAGTTCTTCGGGGACAGCGAACACCTCGATGAGCAGCGCAAGCGCATGAGCTTCATGATCGAAAACCCCATCGTTGACCCCTCCATGACAGCACGGCAGAACCTCCAGTATGTCCGCTATGTCCGCGGTGTTGCGGATGAAAAACGCATTGACAAGGTGCTCGAATTCGTGGGACTGACGAACACCGGCAGGAAGATCGCCAAGAAATTCTCCCTCGGTATGCGCCAGCGGCTTGGCATTGCCATGTCCCTGATGACCCGCCCCGAGATCATGGTGCTTGACGAACCCGTGAACGGGCTCGATCCCGAGGGTATCGTTGAGGTGCGCCATATGCTCCTGCGCCTTGCGCAGGAAGAGAATGTGACCATCCTCATCTCCAGTCACCTGCTCTCCGAGCTGTCCGAGCTTTGCACGGATTTCAGCATCATCGGCAAGGGCAGGCTCATCGAATCCTTCAGTGCGGAGGAGCTTCTCGTCAAGTGCCGCAATCACATCTGCCTGCGCACCAATGATATCAGCCGCACAGCTGCAGTTCTGGAACAGGAACTCAATTTACATGAGTATAAGGTAGTACACGGCGATGAGCTGCATATTTTCGAACGGCTGAGTGAAGTGGAGCGGATCTCCAAGACCGTGACCGACAGCGGACTCATCATTACCAAGCTCCATGAAGAGGGCGAAAGCCTTGAAGACTATTATCTTTCGAAGGTAGGTGAAACGGCATGACAAAACAGATTCGTGCGGAATGGTACCGCTTATCCCATTCCAGTATTTTCCTTCCCCTGATTGTGATCGTTTCCCTGCTCAGTCTTGGCATGGCACCGCTCAATCACGGCGGATTTGCAGATTTTTTTGATGCTTCCTTTGACGAAGCGCTCTTCTCCCTGACTGCGAGCCTGCAGCTTGGACTTGCCATGATGATCACCACCCTGACGGCAGTTGCCTGCGGCATTGCATATCAGAACCGAACCGCCTACTATGAAATCATGGACGGCAATTCTGTTTCTTCCATCCTGATGTCTCGTCTCTTTGTCTATGTACCGCTGACGACCGTTTCCTTCCTCCTGCCGTTCTTCGGACTGTGCGCCTATATCTATGTGCAGAACGGCACTGTGGAATACAACGATCTGCCGCAGTTTGTGATCATTACGACCTGCGTATTCCTGCGTATGATCACCTTCTGTATTCTTGGCACCATGCTTTTCAAAGGTCTGCTCGGCGCAGCCATGCCGTATCTGCGGTATATGACCATTGAAATGCTTGGCTTTGAAATGGCAATGGCAGGCTGTTTTGATGACAAAGAGATGTTAAAAAACATCCAGGGCATCTATGAGTGCCTCCCGATGGGACAGCTCATGGCGCTCGGTGAGCAATCGCTTCCCGATACACTTGTCATCAAGGCAATTGTCGGTCTTGTTGTTGAATTTGCCATCATTTACATCCTCGCTTATATAAGCGGCAAGAAAAAACTCTTTCTCAAATAAACCATCTGCCCCATCCTTCGATGGGGCATTCGGTGTTTTCATTCAACCGGGAGGTTTCCTATGCTGTATGCCCTTTTAATACTTTGCATTATTCTATTTCTGCTCCTGCTTGCTGCGGGCTTCCGGCTCTGGCAAATCAAACAGGAGCTTCGGCGTTTCGCCGAAGAAACACGCAAGCGAAAGAATCCGGAGTATGACCAACCGCTCAAGGTCGGTTTCTTCGACAAGGATATCGTGCATCTCGCCATAGCGGCAGATGAGCATATGCAAATCCAGCGCGAGCTTGCCATTCTCCACAAACGCCGCGAACAGCAGCTCAACCATGTGATTTCCGGCATTTCGCATGACTTCCGCACACCGCTCACAGCGTCCATCGGCTATCTGCAGATGGTGCAGAAAACCGCCGATCTTTCGGAGAAAGAGCAGGAATACCTCTCCATTGCCATCCAGAAAAACCAGTACCTCAAATCCCTCTCCGATGAATTCTTTGAGCTGAACTGTCTGACCCACAATCCGCAGGAAGGCGAACCGGAGGAACTCAACCTCAGCAATCTCCTTACAGAATGCCTGCTTTCGCAGCATGACTGGATAGAAAAACGCAGCATTACGCCGCAGATCCGCATCCAGGAAGGCATCCTTCTGCAAGGCAGCCGCAGGCATCTTACCCGCATCCTCGAGAATCTCTTTTCCAACGCGGAGAAATATGCAGTGAGCAGCCTGTTCATTCACCTTGCCATGCAGGGTAACGATGCAATCCTCACCGTCAGCAATGATCTCCTTGACAGTGAAGAACTGCATATTTCTGAGATTTTTGAGCCATTCTACCGGGGAGTCTCCCGTACATCCGAAGGCAGCGGTCTGGGACTCTATGTGGTCAAAACTCTCTGCGAGGAGCTTGGCTACACGGTTACCGCTGCAAGTGACAATCACCTGTTCTCAATCATTCTGACCATCCCCACAGAAAGGAACTGATCGTATGAAAGCTCTTATCACAGGCGCCACCTCCGGCATCGGCAAAGAAATTGCCGTCTATCTTCATTCCCTCGGCTATGAGCTGATTCTCACCGGAAGAAATGAAGCCGCCATTGCGCAAATGGCAAGGGAATTCGGCACGAAAACTCGCTATATTGCGCTCGATCTCTCCGATCGGCAGGCACCCTTTCTGCTCTATCGCTTCTGCAAGGGACAGGGTGTGGATTTCCTTGTGAACAATGCAGGCTTCGGCGTGCATGGGGAATTTATGCAGACCTCCCTCGAGGACGAGCTTTCCATGCTCGATGTCAATGTCCGCGCCGTGCATATTCTCACAAAGCTCTTCCTTCGGGATTTCGTGCGGCAGGGAAACGGCAGAATCCTCAATGTTGCGTCCGTTGCAGGCTTCATGACAGGGCCGCTCATGGCGGGCTATTATGCGTCAAAGAACTATGTCGTGCGTCTGAGCCTTGCCATCCGTGAGGAACTGCGCCGCCGCAAGTCCCCCGTCACCATCAGCGTCCTCTGTCCGGGACCCGTCGACACGAACTTCAACCGCCGTGCAGGCGTTTCCTTCGGAATGCCCAGTGCAAGTGCACAGGAAGTCGCAAAACTCGGCGTGGACGGCGCACTCCGCGGAAAAGCCGTCATCATCCCGAAGCTCCTCATTAAGCTCAGCCAGCTCGGTTCACGATTTGGCCCCCTCTCCATACAAGCAAGGATGACCTATGATATTCAAAAAAAGAAGCGCGGAGTCCGCGCTGACAAGGATTCTTAAGAGAGTTCGCCTCTGGATCTTCTGTCCGCAATGCGGCGCGGAGTCCGCGCAGACAAGGATTGCGGGGTGCCCCCGCTGGCGAGGGCGCGGAACCCGCGCTGGTGAGATTCTTAAGAGGATACGTCTTAGGATCACCCGACCGCAATGCGACAAGCTGCGCAACGGCGCAAAGCTCTCATAGGTTTGGGGGCGAGCAAAGCAAAGTCGCCAAGTATAGTGTAGAAAACAAATCCCCCTCCCTCTGGGAAGGGTTTGGGGGCGAGCGAAGCAAAGCCCCCAAGGCTGGTGGAGGAGGCGGCAGCCTCCTCCCTCTCTTTCCCCCTCCCTCTGGGAGGGGGTTAGGGGGTGGG
>JAZQAA010000168.1:0-7743 GCA_045544975.1 Oscillospiraceae bacterium
ACCGCTTGGCCTCCGACTTGATGGATTTGCCGATGATCTGGGCGTAGAATTTCTTGTTGGCTCTGCCGAGCATATGCCGGAATCTGCCAGCTGTCTGTGTCGGCATGATGCTGTAGGTCATCTGCTTGACCTGCCGCTGCAGGCGTTCCTTATCAATCAGCACATAAGCGGACAGGATGAAGCCGATCAGGAGATTTTTAAAGAAATTAAAGAAGGAAACCACAAATCCCAGTACGCCGTTATAGAAGTAGCCGAAGAGAACATTCAGCTGGGAGGCGAAATCGGACATCAGCCATTCCTCAAGGCCGCCCATGGCGGAGAGCAGCACTTCATTGGCGTATTCGCCGTAGGGCGTGCTGTTGTCGAAGAGGGTTTTGCTTTCGAGCTGCTGCATCAGGCTATCGACCTGGGAGGGCAGCTCCTTGATAATACCAGAGATACTGCTCGAAACTTCGGGTACGATTAATACACCAAGCAGCGCGATGAACAGAAGCGCAGAGAGCATCGCGAGCAGAGAGCAGGCTGCGCGGCGGCGTTTCGGGTATTTTTCGTGGAGGCGGGTCTTTTCTGAGAAGAGATTGTCCGCCTGCCGTTCATAGAGCTTTGCAAGGGGATCGAGCAGATAGGCAATCACCAGACCCCAGATGATCGGACTGACCGCACTGAGTACGGAGCCGAAGAAGGAGGAGATACTGCCGAGATGCTGCAGGAGATAGTAGAACAGAATCACCGCTGCAACGGTCAGAAAGGTCCACAGGGATTTGGAGGCGCGGGTGCGCCAGTTTTCATTGCTTGTAGTATGAACTGTAGGCTGTGTCAAGGTTGTGCTCCTTTCCGGGCAGGGTTATTCCTGCACTGTTTCTGCGGCAAGCCGCGCATTTTCGTACTGGATTTCCTGTGCATTCACCGGCTCCTCATCCGAAGCGCAGTGGATACGGACAAAGCTGCCGTCCGGCTGACCCTCGCGCGCCTTGACATTATCGGCAAGGCACAGGGCGAGCATACCGGCAACCTGCTCCTGCAGCGCAGGATCCAGAATGGGCGCCGCAACCTCCACACGATGCTTGGTATTGCGGGTCATAAAGTCTGCGGAGCTGATGTAAATCCGGCGGCGTTCGGGCGTTCCGAAGAGATAGATGCGGCTGTGCTCGAGCTGTCTGCCGACGATGCTGACGATCCGGATATTTTCTGTATCACCCGGAATACCGGGTTTCAGGCAGCAGATGCCGCGGACAACGAGGTCAATTTTCACGCCCGCACGCGATGCTTCGCTAAGCTTATCCATAATGCCGCGATCACTGATAGAATTGATTTTTGCCGCAAAATAGGCATCCTTGCCGTTCTTGGCGTGTTCGATTTCCTCATCGAGCATGGTGAGAATTTTACTTCGCAGACAGAGGGGCGCCACCAGAAGCGCCTTGGTTTCCTCCACAAGGCTGTCCGTGGAGAGGGCGTCAAATACATGGCGCGCATCATCGGCAATATCGGGATTTGCCGTCAGAAGGGACAGATCGGTGTAGATACGGGAGGTTTTCTCGTTGTAATTGCCGGTGCCGATCTGGACGAAATTCTGCACACCGTCGTCGGTTTTTCTGGTGATCAGCAGGAGCTTGGAGTGCACCTTCATATTATGCGGCCCGTAGATGACGGTGCAGCCGGCGTCCATGAGGCGCTTTGCCCATTCGATGTTGTTTTCCTCGTCGAAACGCGCACGCAGCTCGACGAGCACCAGCACTTCCTTGCCGTTTTCCGCCGCCTGACAGAGCGATTCAATCACAAGACTGTTGGAAGCGACGCGGTAGAGCGTGATCTTGATGGATGCCACATCAGGATCCACTGCTGCTTCGTGCAGGAGCCGGAGGAAGGGACTGATGGATTCGTAGGGGTAGGACAGGAGAATATCGCGTTCCAGAATCTGGGACATCATATCCCGCCGCGGAGAAATATCCGCACGGTTCTGGGGTTTATGCGGCGCATACCGAAGCTCGGGCGCGGGGTTCAGATCGGGGAGCTTGTAAACAAAGGACAGATCGAGGGGAGCTTCCTCAAAGAACAGCTGGCGCTTTGTCAGCTTGAGCTGCTTTAAGAGGTATTCCATCGCATCCGTATCAAGGCTGCTGTTCATCTGCAGGCGCACGGCTTCGCGCTTTTTTCTCTTGCGCAGGAGATCCTCCATAATATCACAGAAATCCGTCTGCTCGTCCGCTGCGGAGGTATCAAAACGAATGGCACCGTTGCGGGTAATGCGCATCAGCGCAGCGTCCTGCACCTTGTAGTTCTTGAAGGCGGCAGGCGCATAGTGCAGAATCAGATCCTCAAGCAGCATGAAACGGCCGGTTTTTCCAAGGCGGATGACCCTGTCAAAATGTCCGGCAGTGGGGATAACGCCCAGTTTTACGCCATTTTTCGACTGGAGATGCACAACGATGTAGATTTCCTTGTTCCGCAGGAAGGGGAACGGCTGGCGTTTGTCGATGATAATGGGGGACAGGAGGGGCTTGACCTCGCGCTTGAAATAGAGATCGAGGAAGGCTCGCTCCTCCGCGGTGGCATCGGAGAAGGTAATGTGCCGAATGCCATAGGCACCAAGCTCATGCATGGTATGCTGGTAGGCACGATCCTTGCGCGG
Source organism: Oscillospiraceae bacterium (assembly GCA_045544975.1). Lineage (GTDB taxonomy): Bacteria > Bacillota > Clostridia > Oscillospirales > Ruminococcaceae > UBA3855. The sequence continues at coordinate 2,630 of JAZQAA010000168.1, forward strand.
CAGCAGTGCACCGATGGCATCGAGCATCTCTCGGAGCTGTGCCTTCGGCTTTTTGCCGCTGCGGGAATCCTTCTTTTTCGGCGTTTCCTTCATGCGGTCAAGCATGGTGCCGACACGCACCATGACAAATTCGTCCAGATTGCTCTGGTAGATGGCGGAAAAGCTCAGCTGCTCAAACAGCGGCACACTGGGATCCTCGGCTTCTTCAAGCACGCGCGTATTGAAGCGGATCCAGGAAAGCTCCCGGTTTTCGTAATAGGATTGCGGCATAACAAACTGACCTCCGGTCTGTATCATAATTCCGCCGTTTTATAGGCGGGTGGGTATTCTTATTTCTATTATACCACATTCTGCCGAAAAATGGAATAGGATTTTGGAAAAAATTCATACACCTTTAAAAATATGCTTCCGGAACAGCAGAACGCTCTTTGCACAAAAAAACAGAGAGCAAACGAAACATTTGCTCTCTGTTTTGTCTATTACAACAGAATCACCTTTCCGGCATCCTGCAGGCGCAAAGCAATTACCGCACCCCGGATCAGGTACGCCGCAGGATCACCGGAAGGACTTTTCTTCAGACAGCGCACCGCAGTTCCGGGAATCAGACCGATGTCCTGCAGCCGCAGGCGCATTGCATCGGCATGGTGCAGGGAAGCCACACTTGCACTCTCCCCTTCTCCGAGCATCGCCATTGTTCGACAGTGTTCCATGTGCAGTCTCCTTTTGGGAGAATTCTCCCCCACAGGTATTCTATGCACCTTCCGCCCTTGGCGTGACAGCTGTATCAAAAGCTGTAGAAACCATCATCATAAACACTGTACTTCGTATACAGCCCATCCTGCCCGAAATGCAGCTCACAGCGGCATACCACCGCGTTGATCATCCAATCCCCATAGCTGATCCGCGTTCCGACAGGCGCATTGTAAAAACCGCGGCAGATCATATACCGTTCACGGCAGCCGCGCATACAGAATTGACTTCGGTACTCGAGCGCCTTCATCGGCTCGGAAAGGAACTGCTGATCCATCTTCAGCTGACGATGCCGGATAATGCCGGCAGTCACCGCCGCTTCATTGGTCAGCGAGTAGGTCTCATAATTCCCCTCCAGATCCGCCATGTGAAAATGACTCACCAGACGGCTGTTGTCCTGCTTTTCACCGGTTTCCAGCACATCCGAATCGGTAAATTCATGGTGCTGCGCATTCTCATCCACTGTGATACGAACTGTATTTCCCTGAATATAGGGATAATGCCCCGTCAGGCGATAGCCGAAATTCACAACGCTGTCCCAGACGCTTGCACCATGATTCACATAGAGGTACCCCTCTCCCTCATAGTTCTCATACTGCACGCCGGGGAACTGATAGACCCCCTCCATGATCTGCTGGAGCGTCATGTTGTAGTGCATTCCCGGAACAAACTGGTTCTGCGTCAGCACCCAAGTAAAGCTTCGGGCTGTCACCGTCAGAATTCTCGCTCCGTCCCGCTCGCTGACTGTGAGCGATTCGAGCATTCCGAGGAACACTCTGCTGCCCTGATAGTAGAACGCAACCTCGGTAATTTCCCCATAATCCTCTTCACTTGCCGCAAACTGCGCGCTCAGCCGGACATACGGCGTATAGGCTTCATTCACCATCAGCGTGCTGAGACAGTGCTTTTCATCCGTAAAAGCCTCACCGGCATACAGCCGGACCATCAGCCGTGGATTCATGCTTCCGCTCCTTCCTGCATCTGCGGCACCTGCTCACAGTAGAACTGCACCATCACTCGTACCGCTCCGTCCTCTTCCTTCGCCTGATAATTGCAGAGTCTTGCGCCCTTGAAGGTCAATGTGCCGAAATTCACATCCTGCTGCACCGCATCCTGCAGATACTCTGCAAGCAGCACAATCACTTCCCCCGCATCCTGCAAGGGAGAAAGCGTACCGCGCATTGTCAATCTCGTCCCCTTCGGATAGCTTGCCGTCAGAGCCGGCAGATTGTCCGCTGTTACACGCTCTGTCAGAGCGCAGGCACCCTTGATTTCATACGACTGCAGGTACAGCTCCACCGTTCCGAACGAAACAGGAAAACGCTGCTTCTTTCTTGCAACAACCTGATTCATACACTCTCCTCCGTTTCCGATGCCAGCAGATAACCGCGCTGTGTGAAGAACCAACGCTGCACAAGCTTGCGCAGCTTCAGATCCACCTCCGGCGGTTCCATGCGCATTTCTCCTGTGATGCCATCCGCGCGGAGGATTTTCGGCAGCAGCACCGTCTCAAAGCGCACCTGCGCTTCCCTTGGATCCTGGAACATCGGGCTGAGCACATCCAGCCGCAGCTGCATGGAAAAGGCGTGCACCTCACCGTCCGCACTGGAGAATTCCTCCTCCGGCGTCACACGCTCCCATCCGAGAATAGCATAGCAGTGCCCCTCCTTGAGCCGAATCGGCACCGCGTCATAGGACGGATACACCGGCAGCGCTTCGTCTCCGCGCAGAAGCTCCAGCATCGCTTCAAACATTGCCTCCATCTTAATTCCCCCTTACACCGACAAAGAGGAACTCCTCATCCTGCAGAAGATCGCTGCAAAGCGCACGATAGGAGCGAACCAGCTGCACCGCAAAGCGCAGCTGCTGTTCCCCGTCGGACTGCCTTGCAATGGTACCGGCATAGGTCGCCAGTGCCTTTTCCCTCGCACCGTACATCTGCGTATAGCGCAGATTCGCAATTGCCGCGCAGAGATAACAGAGTCGCGCCTCCGTACAGTCCGCACCCTCGCGGAGCTTCGCGCTCACCTCATGCACTGCCGTCATCAAGAGGGGCATATGCTTCTTCTGATCCGGTTCCCCGGAAAAAAGTGTGAACAGTGATCCGATCATCTGATAATTCATGGTATCGCTCCTTTCTGCTCGTTTTCGTTATTCAAAACGGAAGCCTTCGGTTTCCTCGGTAAATCCGCCGCAAAGCTGCACCTGCGCCTTTGCAGTGCATTCCGCCTGCAGCTCCTTGCGGAAATGCATCAGCTGTCGCAGATCCATCTTCTCCGCCGCCGTACGCATTGCCTTGCATACCGCCGCGCTCTCCTGCCTGCCGCAAAGCTGCATCACTTCATCACGCAGCATCGCCTCTGCTTCCTGCAAAAGCGCCTCCTGCTCCATAGCCTTCTGCTCCATTCTGCCATCCTCCCTTCCGGAAAACTGCTTTGTCACGCCCGCACTCACCTGTGCAGGCACTGCCACAAAGCTCCATTCATACGCGTCTCCGATATCCTCCAGTACGACATGGCACAGCTTTTCACCATAGGTTCTTCCCGGCACATGGCTGCACGCCGTTTCCCTGCGGTTCACGCCGCAGATGGAGCACAGCTGCTTTCCTGCTGCGCAGGAGACGCTGACCTCCTCCTTGATGCCGCCCTCAATCTCACGGATGAGATCGGCATTCGACTCCGTACGCACCATATAGGCGTGTGCCTTGAGCGCTGTATAGGGTCTGCCGTCACGGGTTTTTCTGCCCGTATCGCGTACAATTTCCGTATCAAAGATACGCGCGGTCTGACCGGAGGATTTCGGATTGTGATCAAAAATTCCCGTCTTGCCGATGAACAGCTTCTGCATCTGCGCAAGTGCTTCATCCGAGAATCGCTCAAGATCGCGGTCAATATCGTTATCGCAGAGAATCACATCGAAGAGATAAACCTCCTCCTCCTTATGCTCCCTGCGTGTAAACTGGTTGAGTTTTGTGAGTGTGTCCATGGGGTTTCCTCCTTCTTTTGTTTTCTATATCCTTTCACAAGATTGCAAAGGGATCACATCCCTTTCGCCCCGAACCGAGGCAGGATGCTGCTCAAGGTGAGCGGGTGTGCCGCCACCGGATCAAAAGGCGGCTGGCAGGGGTCAGGGGACAGAGTCCCCTGCTCCGCCCACACCTTACTGCAGAACCTTCACCGCATCCGCCATCAGTGTACGGAAGCCGATATTCACGGAGATACCGATGCAATCGAGCTGACGGTCAATGAGCTTGTCCGTTTCCAGAACCACATCGCTGCTCTGGATCTGTTCAAGCGCAAACTCGGTATCCAGACCCATAACCACGCCATCCTCCATCTGCGGACAATTGATCAGCTTTGCGCCGAACGGCAGACGGATTTCCGCCGCGTTCTCGGAGGATGCCTCCAGCATCTGCTCCATCACCAGAATTTCCGCCATTGTGGCAGGGGACGCAAGCACTGCATTCATGCAGAAGCCGTCAAAGGAGCCGTACAGCTCCGCGAGATCACCGTAAGCGAGAGAGGAACCTGCCTTTGTCAGCTTTTCCGCACCCTCCGTCAGAACGGAGATCGCACCGGAAACCACGCTTTCTGCGAGATTTCTGCCGACTCTGCGCAACATCAGCGCAAAGACATCCAGTCTCTGCTGACGAACCGCCTCATAGGAAGCCTTGATGGTTCTGCCATACTTGGAGAGCGTCACAACGCTGTTGCTTTCCATAATAGTAGAAACCGGCATCTCCTCACCGGCAGCTGTCACCGTGTACTCCGCTGTATCGGTGAGTGTACAGCCCTGATAGCGGTTGGAATCACAGCGGGAAACAACCGCAGTCACCTCGGAAAGCACAGCCTCCTGCATACCCTGCATCACAGCTCTGCGGACAAATTCCGGGAAGAGCACGGCGCTTTCAGTTGTGGTAAAGAATTTCTCCACTCTGTCGCACATCGGACCGCTCACACGGATATCGAAGCGCTTGAGCTGGCGTTCATAGGCATCGAGCTTGGAGAGCGGTGTCTGCGCATACTGGGAAGCAGGATCCTGCTCCTCGAGTGCCTGCAGAAAGCTCTTGTTAGCGAGATGGTACATACCCTTTTCCAGTTTTACATCATTATACATACAAATTTCCTCCTTGAATTTTTGATAAAGGGACGGTGTCCCTTTTTTACTTGTTCACTTTATTTCAACTTCTGCTCTCCCCTCCCAATGCAGGGGGCAACCAAAAGGGTAGGGGGAACATAACAAAGCACCTGTAAGCGCAGGAATTAGGATTCGCCTTCTTCACAAAATCGGGCATTTCAGCTAACGCACGCCCTTCGGGTGCCCCTACCCTTTAGGTTTCCCCCTACGACCCCCTTCCTTAACCC
>JAZQAA010000169.1:0-1699 GCA_045544975.1 Oscillospiraceae bacterium
TTTCCTAAGACCCGCTTGGCCTCCGACTTCCGCAAACTTAACCCCCCGACTCCGGCATGAGCACTACTACGCCGCCTTCCGTGCGCCCATCGTTCACGGCGGTGCGATGAGCGTCATGACTGCCTACAACGAAATCTGCCATGCCCCCGCTGTGATGAACCATGACCTCAAGTCCGTCCTCAAGGACGAGTGGGGACTGTGCTTCGTGGTGACGGACGGCGCGGATTTCTCCCAGAATGTCACAGCGCACGGTACCTTCGATTCCCATGCAATGGCGCTCAAGGCGTGCCTGAACGCAGGTGCCGACTGCATGACGGACAGTGCGGAAAATGTCCATGCTGCTGCAAGAAAAGCCCTCGCAGAGGGACTCCTCACCGAAGAGGATATTGACAAGGCTCTCGCCTGCACGCTCACAGCGCGCCTGAAGCTCGGGCATTTTGACGAAGAAACGCCCTTCGACCGCCTCACGCTCGATGATGTCAATACGGAAGCAGACCGCGCCCTCAATCTCCGCGCTGCCAAGGAAGGCATGGTACTGCTCGAAAACAACGGAATTCTGCCGCTTTCGAAGGATGGGGCAGGCACCATTGCGCTGCTCGGCGCATACGCTGACTGCAATCTCCTCGACTGGTATACGGGCACCTCAAGCTACCAGATTTCCATCAAGCAGGGGCTCGAAAACGCCGGCTGCAAGGTGGTGACCGACGAGGGATGGGATATCGTGAAAATCGAAGCCCCGAACGGCAAATTCCTTCGTCTCCATGAGGACGGTGCCTTCTATGCCGATGCGGACGAGGAAAATGCCGAGGAATTCTACTACTGCCTGCATGACAATGACAAATCCCATGCTGCATCCCATGACTGGGTGAACCTCAAGTCCGTCCGTGACGGCAGGATTTTCCGCATCCCCGACAGCGGTGTTCCGGAATACGGCGAGACAACCGTTTATGGCTGGTTTACGAAGGAAACGCTTCGCTTCCATCAGCACAGCCTGACTTCGAAGCTCTGCATTTCCCATTACCTGCACGGCAATCAGCTCACCCTCGATGAAAATGGAAGGCTCGTTACGCGTCCGAAGGCGCGCCCCGGCGAGAGCATTATGTTCCAGCTTCACTGCGTAAGCCTTGGCACCGACCGCCTTGCGGATATTGCAAAGCAGGCGGATACGGTGATTTACTGCGCCGGCAATGATCCGGAGCAGATGGCAAAGGAATGCCATGACCGGCATTCGACCGCACTGCCGATGGAGCAGGAGAATGCCGTTTTACGCCTTCTCTACGAGGGAATTCCGCTCGTTCTCGTGATGACCTCGAGCTATCCGTTCGCCCTGCAGTTCCCCGAAAACCGCCCCTCTGCCATTCTCTGGTCATCCCACGCAGGCCCCGAGCTTGGCACGGCAATGGCGGCAACGCTCTTCGGCGAGAACAATCCGGCAGGCAGACTCCCCCAGACCTGGTACGCCTGCGACGAGGATCTGCCGGATATCAAGAATTATGACATCATGGAAACGAAAATGACCTACCGCTGGTTTGACGGCAAGCCGCTCTATCCCTTTGGGCACGGTCTGAGCTATACAAAGTTTCGTTATCATGACGCCCATGTGTCCCTCGAGGAATCCGGCATCCAGATCGAGGTAACCATCGAGAATGTCGGAGACTGCGTCGGCGACGAGGTGGTACAGGTGTATTACCGTGCAGAA
>JAZQAA010000170.1:0-7371 GCA_045544975.1 Oscillospiraceae bacterium
CAGCTCTGGGGCAATCCGCTCTATGACTGGAGTTACCACAAGGAGACGGATTACAAGTGGTGGAAGGCACGCCTTGCCCATGCCGCAACGCTCTATGATGTCATCCGTATCGACCATTTCCGCGGTTTTGAAAGCTATTACGCCATTCCCTACGGCAGCGAAACCGCTGAAAAGGGCAGATGGCGTAAGGGTCCGAACAAGGCACTGTTCCTCTCTGTGAAGAAGGAGCTTGGCGAGCTGAACATCATTGCAGAGGATCTCGGTTTCATCACACAGGGTGTGCGCAATATGCTGAAGGCGCTCAAATACCCCGGCATGAAGGTGCTGCAGTTCGGCTTTGACTCCGATCCGGCAAACGAGCATCTGCCGCATAATTTCCAGTCCCCGAACTGTGTGGTTTACACAGGGACCCACGACAACGAAACCCTCACCGGATGGCTGGAATCTGCAAATAAAAAGACCATCAAGTACGCAAAGCAGTACCTTCGTGTGAAGAAGAAGTCCGAAATTCCGGACGCGCTCGTCGCTGCCGCATGGCAGAGCACAGCGAATCTTGCTGTGGCGCAGATGCAGGACTTCCTGCATGAGGACAGCTCCGCGAGAATGAATACCCCCTCCGTGCTCGGCGGCAACTGGCAGTATCGCACAGAAAGCAGCGATTTCACGCCGGAGCTTGCAAAGGCAGTCCGCAAGCTCAACCGTATCTATGGCAGAGCCGTTCCCCAGCCGGAATCTGGAAAATCCACTGAAACAACAAAGGAGACAGCATAATGAAGTACACAAAGGACACCTTTCTGAGATATATTGAAGGCTCCCTCACAAAGCCGATGGAAGAGACCACACCGCAGGAACTCCACAACATCATCGGTGAGATGGTCATGAACCTCATGACTGACGACTGGGAGGACAGCCGCAATGCACACCGCAACACCCGCCATGCGTGCTATTTCTCCATGGAATTCCTCATGGGCAGAAGCATTTTCAACAATCTCCTCTGCCTTGGTATCTATGACGAAGTAGAGGCAGCGATGCAGGAGCTGGGCACTTCCCTCTCCGATCTCGAATGCATCGAGGACGCAGCGCTCGGCAACGGTGGTCTTGGCAGACTGGCGGCTTGTTTCCTCGACAGTGCGGCAACGCTCGATCTGCCGCTCGACGGCTACGGCATCCGCTATAAGTATGGTCTGTTCAAGCAGAGCATTCAGGAGGGTTTCCAGAAGGAGGATGCGGATGACTGGACACGCTATGGCGATGCATGGTCGGTGCGCCGTGAGGAGGACACCGTGAGAGTTGCATTCAGCGATCAGGTGGTAAAGGCAGTCCCCTACGATATGCCGATTATCGGCTATGGCACGAAGAACATCGGCACCCTGCGTCTGTGGCAGGCAGAGCCTTTAAAGGAATTTGATTTCCACACATTTAACAATCAAAACTATCTCGAAGCGTGCGCAGAGCAGATCTACGCGGAGAACATCTCCCGCTGCCTGTATCCGAACGACGACACGGACGAGGGCAAGAAACTCCGTCTCAAGCAGCAGTATTTCTTCTGTTCTGCATCCCTGCAGGATCTTCTGAAGAAGCACTGGGAAGATAACGAAACAATGGAGAATCTCCCTGACGCGATTGCTGTTCAGCTCAACGACACGCATCCTGTTATCTCCATTCCGGAGCTGATTCGTCTGCTGACGACAAAATACGGCGTATCCTTCGAGGATGCAGCAGAAATGGCAAGAAAGATCTTCCGCTACACGAACCACACCATCATGGCGGAGGCGCTGGAAAAGTGGAGATGTGACCTTGTCAAGGAGCTCCTCCCCGAAATCTACCAGATCATCGTGAGACTCCATGAAATGCTGATTGCGGAGCTTTATCAGAAGGGCGCAGAAAAGGCGGAAATCGGCAGAATGCGGATCATGCAGGACGGCATGATTCACATGGCACATATGGCGATCTTCATGGGCAGCTTCGTCAACGGCGTGGCCGAGATCCACACACAAATCCTCAAGGATACTGCCCTCGCCGACTGGTACAAATACTATCCGGAGCGCTTCTCCAACAAGACCAATGGCATCACCCAGAGAAGGTGGCTTGCCCTGTGCAACCGTGAGCTTTCCGCACTTCTCACAGAACTCCTCGGCTCAGAGGACTGGGTGACGAACCTCGATCTCTTGAAGGAACTCGACAAGTACGCAGAGGATGCGGAAGTGATGAACCGCTTCATGGCGATCAAGCAGGAGAAGAAGCGCCAGCTCTGTGATCTGATGTGCGAGCGTGAAAGCCGCATTGCCGATGCAGCGGAATTCGATCTGGACAGCGTATTCGACATCCAGATCAAGCGTCTGCACGAATACAAGCGTCAGCTGCTGGCGGCATTCTCCATTCTGTATATTTACTATGGGCTGAAGGACGGCAGTATTACCGATCTGCCGCCGGTGACCTTCCTCTTCGGCGCCAAGGCAGCCCCCGGCTACCGGAGAGCCAAGGCGATCATCAAGTTCATTAACGAAATTGCAAAGATGATCGAGGAGGATGAGGAAGTTTCCGGCAAGATCAAGGTATTCTTCGTGTCCGATTATAATGTTTCCTACGCCGAAAAGCTCGTGGCTGCGGCCGATATTTCCGAACAGATCTCCACCGCCGGCACGGAGGCTTCCGGTACGGGCAATATGAAGCTGATGCTCAACGGCGCCGTGACCCTCGGTACCTATGACGGCGCGAATGTCGAGATCGTACAGGAGGCAGGCGAAGAGAACAACTACATCTTCGGCGCAAGAGTGGAAGAACTCAAAGAAATCGTTCCGAATTACGACAGCCGCGCGGTTCTTGCAAAGGATGAGAAGATCCGCAAGGTCGTACAGACCCTCATGGACGGTACCTTCGATGACGGCGGCAGCGGCGACTTCAAGGAGCTGTACGATGCTCTGACCGAAGGCGCAAGCTGGCACGCTCCCGATCATTACTATGTTCTCGGCGATCTGGACAGCTATGTGAAAACAAAGGTACAGGCACTTAAGGATTATAAGAACGACCGCATGGCATTTGCAAAGAAACAGTGGCACAATATCTGCGGCGCGGGCAAGTTCAGCTCCGACAGAACCATCCGTGAATATGCGGAGGAAATCTGGCAGATTGAGCCGGTGGTATTTGAGGACTAAATGATGAAGTACAGAATTTTTGCAGTACTGCTTTCCAGCGCAATGCTCGCAGGGCAGGCATTGTACCTGCCCTCCTCCATTATGACACAGACTTCAGTTTCCGCAGATATGGATACAAACTATGGCCAGATCGGAAACGATGTCTTCTGGGAATATCGAAATGAAATCGGCACACTGACAATTTACGGGAGTGGCGAAGTCAATGAAATGACGCAGTATCCGTGGATGGGACTGGAGGACCCCAGCCTCATGCAGATCACCATCGAAAGCGGTGTGACCAATATCCCTGCCGGCATGTTCCAGGGGCTTTCCAATGTCATGACGGTAGAGATCGCTGATACGGTAACCTCCATCGGAGCAAATGCGTTTGCAGACTGCACGAGTCTCTCTTATATCGCTCTGCCCAGCGCGCTCACAACGCTTTCCGGTACTGCATTTGACGGAACAAATATCACAGAGCTGTACCTTCCGTCGGCACTGGTCAGCATCACGGACAGCTATTTCTCCGGCTGCACGGGACTGGAGTCCATCTCCGGTCAAAGCACCGGCTATTTCGCTGACGGCGACGCGCTGTATACCTCCGACGGCACAAGACTCCTCTGGCACTCAGCCGCAAGGAGCGGCGACATCCTCATTCCCGAGGGCGTCACAGAGATCGGCGCAGATGTGTTCCAAAACGACAGCATCTATCAATTGATCCTTCCTGCCTCTCTGACTGTGATCGGTGAAAACGCCTTCAGCAACTGTGAGCTGGGTGAGGTAATCTTTACCGGCACGCAGACGCAGTGGGATGCCATTACCATTATGAGCGGAAACGGCAGTCTTACGAATGCCTCTGTCATTTGCACAGGTACAGAGCTGGAGGAACCGACGGTGGATTACCTTGCATACGGTATGGAGGACGGCCTGCCCTGGACGCTGACCCATGACGGTGTCCTGACCATCAGCCCGAATGAGAACGGCCGCGGTGAACTCCCCGATTACGAAATCAACGGCTATTCCGCGACATGGGAGTACTGCGAGATCCACTGGAGTGAGCCTGCACCGCCATGGTCGGAATACCAGTATGACATTACCTCCATCGTGATCGAAGAGGGCGTCATGGGCATCGGCACACACGCATTTATGGGGCTCTATGGTCTGAAAAGCGTCAGCCTGCCTGCCTCCCTCATCTGCATCGGCGAACAGGCATTTAACCAGTGCCGCTATCTGGAGACGGTTACGATTCCGGAGAATTCCGAACTGATGGAACTGGGAAATGAAGCGTTTTGCGCTACGATGTCCCTGAAGTCCTTTACCATTCCCCAGGGTGTAAGAACCATCGGCTACGAATGTTTTTACTGGAACGCCATGACAACCATTCATATTCCGGCAAGCGTAAAGGAGATCGGCTATAATGCCTTTGACAGCTGCGACAATCTGGAAAGCATCACCGTTGCGGCGGATAATGCTTTCTACACTTCCTACAACGGCGCGCTGTATTCCAAGGATATGACCACGGTCTACCGCTATCCGCAGGCAGCGAAAACGAAGCTGATCATTGTTCCGGACGGCGTCCGGACGATCGAGGGGAATGCCTTCAGCGACTGTATCAATGTCGTGAATATCTGGCTTCCGGACGGCATTACCGAAATCGAAAGATACACCTTCACGCACTGCGACAAACTGACCTATATCCGTCTGCCGGAAACGCTGACCACGCTGGGATATGCACCGTTCTACCGCTGTTTCGATCTCCATTGCATTTACCTTCCGGATAGCCTGACAAGTATCGATCCCTACAACGACAAGGCCTACCTCGCATCTAAGGTGTTCTACGCAGGATCACCGGCACAGTGGGCGCAGATCGAGGGCATTCCGGAAACGCCGGATTACGAACTGTATACAGATGCACAGCCCTGCGATTATTTCTCCTGCGACATCAATGCCGATACGCTGGTGGATGCCTCGGAGGCTTCACGGCTGCTTCAGTACGCTGCCGCAGAGGGAAGCGGCTATGATAAAGGCTATGCTTATTACTGGATCTCGCAGGGCATGCTCCTCTCGGCGGTTTCCAAATACGAGAGCTATGACAGCAGTGTTCCTCTGGACACGAACGATGATGACAGTGCGGATGCTGCCGATGCAGCAATGATTCTGCAGTATGCAGCAGCGGCCGGTTCTGGCTATGAGGACGGACTTTCTGCGTTTCTCAGCGAACGAACATAAAGGAGATGTTCTTACCATGAACAATAACAACTATGATGTGATCATTGCCGGTGCCGGTGCTGCCGGACTGTATGCGGCGATCAATCTGCCAAAGACGACGAAGATCCTGCTGCTGTCGAAGCGGGAGCTTCCGCTTTGCAATACGGCGCTGGCGCAGGGCGGCATTGCGGGTGTGTATAATTCTCCGGAGGACCGCACCTCCCTGCATGAAAACGACACCTACATTGCCGGCGGTTTCCAGAATAATCCGGAGACAGTACATATTCTTGTGGAGGAAGCTGCACAGGATATTGAAAAAATCATTGGACTCGGTGTGGATTTTGACAAAAAAGAGGATGGCGACTACCACCGTACCCTCGAGGGCGGCCACAGCAGACGGCGAATTTTCCATCACAAGGACGCAACCGGCGCAGAAATTGCCCGCAAGCTCCTTGCACATGTGCAGACATTGCCGAATGTCGAGATCTGTGAAAACACGCTGCTCTGCGATGTAAAGAAGACAGACACGGGCTTTTCTGCCCTGACCATGGGCAGGGGGTTCTACCGTATCGTCCACAGCCATTTCTTCATTATGGCAACGGGCGGCATCGGACGCGTTTACGAGTACACCACCAATTCCGCCATTGCGACCGGTGACGGCATTATGTTTGCGTACAACATGGGCGCGATGATCAGGGGGCTGTCCCTCATTCAGTTCCATCCGACGGCGTTCAACAACCACCACACAAGAGAGTGCTTCCTCATTTCCGAGGCTGTCCGCGGCGAGGGTGCGTACCTGCTCAATTGTCATGGGCAGCGTTTCATGCAGAATTATGACGATCGTCTGGAGCTTGCACCGCGCGATGTGGTATCGAATGCCATTGTACTGGAATCGAGAAGAACAGGATCCTCGGATTTCTACCTTGATATTTCCCATAAGGACGCGGATTTTGTAAAGAACCGCTTCCCGATGATCTACCAAAATCTCTTGGAGCAGGGCTATGATCTCACAAAGGACAGGGTTCCGATCTATCCCTGTCAGCACTACCTCATGGGCGGCATTCATGTAAATGCCAATGCAGAAACAAATGTGGACGGACTCTACGCTGCCGGCGAATGCTCCCATACGGGCGTGCACGGCAACAACCGCCTTGCGAGCAACTCCCTGCTCGAAGCACTGGTGTTCTCCCGCCGCGCAGCAGCGGATATTGCAAAGCGCCTTCCGGACGCACCGGAGGCATTTACGCTCGTCCCCTTTGACATTGATCCGGAAGCACCGCCCGTTCCGCACGGCATCCGTACGCAGCTGCGGCATATTCTGCAGGAGAGCTATTTTGTAATTCCCAATAAGGAAAAGACCCACGAAAACTTCAGCAAGGTCTGTGAGATTCTCCGGAATCTGGAGGATGGGGACTACCTGATCGGCGCTGACTATGTAGAAGCAAGAGCAACCGCAACCATGGCGTTTCTGATTCTGAACGAAGCCATGATTGAACAGAAAGGAGCATAAAAAATGCAGTTATTACAGAGCTATATCGACAGTATTATCAACACCGCACTCGAGGAGGACATCCATTATATTGATGTCACAACGGATTATCTCCTCCCCGACGGTCATACAAGCAGTGCCTATTACATCGCGAAGGCAGAGGGCGTGATCTGCGGTCTTGACATCGCAAAGCGCGTCTTTGAGCTGGTCGGCGGCGGCGTGGAATTCGACGCTAAAATGCAGGACGGCGACAAGGTGAAGAAGGGCGATATCATTGCGACCATGCAGGGCGACACCAAGACCCTTCTGAAGGGCGAGCGCACCGCGCTGAACATCCTGCAGCACCTCTCCGGCATTGCGACTGCAACGGCGCACTGTGTGGAGCTGGTTGCAGGCACAAATGCGAAGATCACGGACACAAGAAAGACCCTTCCCGGTCTGCGCAGACTGCAGAAATACGCTGTTATCGTTGGTGGCGGCAGAAATCACCGCTACAATCTCTCCGAGGGTGCCATGCTCAAGGACAATCACATTGATGTG
>JAZQAA010000171.1:0-3459 GCA_045544975.1 Oscillospiraceae bacterium
CCGGCAAAGCCAACCAGTGCGTCCGGCTCTGCGAGGATGATATCGCCCTGCATTGCAAAGCTTGCGGTAACGCCGCCGGTGGTCGGGTCGGAAGTCGGATCGTAGCCATGTCGTTCTGTGAGCCAAGGAGTTGGTGCCCATTGTTGTCTTCCTAAGACCGCTTGGCCTCCGACTTCCGGCAAAGCCAACCAGTGCGTCCGGCTCTGCGAGGATGATATCGCCCTGCATTGCAAAGCTTGCGGTAACGCCGCCGGTGGTCGGGTCGGTCAGAACAGTGACATAGAGATTGCCGGCATTGCTATGCACCTTGACAGCAGCACTGACCTTTGCCATCTGCATCAGAGAAATCACGCCCTCCTGCATTCTTGCACCGCCGGATGCGGTAAAACCGATAACGGGAAGCTTGTGCTCGGTTGCATATTCGAACAGGCGAGTAATCTTTTCGCCGACAACGGAACCCATACTTGCCATGATGAACTTCGGTTCCATGACAAAGAGTGCGCAGCGGCAGCCAGCGATGGTGGCAATGCCGCAGACAACAGCGTCATCCTCGCCGGTGGTTTCCATTGCCTTGTCCAGCTTCTGCTGGTAGCTCGGGAAATGCAGGAAATCGCGGCTCTTGAGGCCGGTGAACAGTTCATGAAAGCTATTCTTATCCGCAATCAGACTGATACGATCTCTTGCGCCTACTCGGAAATAAAAATTGCAGGCAGTGCAGACAAAATGATTGTCATACAGCTTGTAGGCTGCTTCTTCGTGGCCGCACTTTTTGCAGGTGATATTCTGCACCTGTGCGCCATATAATTTATCCTTCAGAAATTCTTTGATAAAGCTCATGTTACGCCTCCGTATCCTGGGCAATCAGTGCGAAGGAGAATTCTGCGGAAACAGCAAGCTTGCCGTTAACAGAACCCTTTCCCTTGGCAAAGTAGAATGCACCCTTGGATCTAACGATTTCGCATTCTGTTTCAAAGGTATCACCGGGACGGACAGGGTTTCTGAATTTCACCTTGTCCAGACCGGTAAAGAACGGTGTGCAGCCCTTGCTCTCACCGGAGAGAAGGACGCACGCAGACTGTGCAAGAATTTCGCACAGAATCACACCCGGAACCACGGGATTGCCGGGAAAGTGTCCCTTGAGGAACCACTCATCACCAGTAATATGCAGCTTGCCGTGTGCTTTGCCGTCGGCTGCTTCTGCCTCATCGAGCAGGAGCATATTGTCACGATGGGGGAGAATCTGCATAATCTCTTCTCTCTGCATGGAAACTGCCTCCTTAAACTTTCTTGAATGCAACAACTGCATTATGTCCGCCGAAGCCGAGGTTGGAGGACATAACAAGCTCCAGATCAGCCTTAACAGCGGTATTCGGTGTATAATCCAGATCCAGCTCAGGATCGGCTTCTGTATAGTTGATAGTCGGAGGTACCAGACCTTCGTTCAGTGCGAGAACAGCAGCAATTGCCTCAACAGTACCGGTTGCACCGAGCATATGGCCGGTCATGGACTTGGTGGAGCTGATGTGCAGCTTCTTTGCGTCCTCGCCGAATGCACGCTTGAGGGCATTGGTCTCGGTAGCATCGTTCAGGGGTGTGCTGGTGCCGTGTGCGTTAACATAGATCTTCTCTGCCGGTACGCCGCAGTCAGCATAAGCGTCGAGGAATGCCTTGGCTGTGTACTTTGCCTCCGGATCGGGAGCAGTCACATGGTGTGCGTCACAGGTAGAACCGTAACCGCATACCTCAGCAATGATGTTGGCACCTCTTGCAACAGCATGGTCATAATCCTCGAGGATCATAACGCCTGCGCCCTCTGCCATGATGAAACCATCTCTGTTCTTGTCGAAGGGACGGCAAGCAGTGTTCTTATCCGCAGATGTGGACAGTGCCTGGCAGTTGCCGAAGCCTGCAACAGTCAGTGCGTTGATGGCTGCCTCGGAGCCGCCGCAGAGCATGGCATCTGCATAGCCATGCAGAATGGTGCGGTACGCTTCGCCGATGGCAGTTGCACCGGTAGCACAAGCAGTGGAAACTGCGGTGCACGGACCGTGTGCGCCATAGCGGATCGCAAGATTGCCGGCTGCAATATTGTAGATCATCTTCGGTACGAAACGCGGAGAAACCTTTCTTGCGCCCTTTTCCAGAAGATTCTGGTGCTCAGTGCAGAGAGTCTCCATGCCGCCAATACCGGAGCCGAAGCATACACCGAAGCGATCGCTCTCGATATTGTCCTTCAGGCCGCTCTGCTCCATTGCTTCGTCAGCAGCAGCCATTGCAAACAGTGTGAACATATCGGTGTTCTTCACTGTAACCTTGCCGAAAATGCCAGCTGCGTCAAAATTCTTGACCTCACCTGCGAGTGTCCACTTGGACTCGGAAACATCAAACTTAGTAATGGTATCAATGCCGTTCTTGCCGGCAAACATTGCTTCCTTGAATTCAGAAACATTGTTGCCGATGGGGGTAACAGCACCCATACCGGTAATCACAACTCTTCTCATAAATCGTAATCCTCCTGTATTTCTGTGAGTTACATCGCAATTCCGCCGTCGATGCGGATGATTTCACCTGTAATATAATCCGCAGCAGAAGATGCAAGGAACAGTGCAAGTCCTGCAACCTCCTCCGGCTTGCCGAAACGGCCGACCGGAATGGTCTTGAGCAGCTCTTCGTTCTCCTGGAAGCTGGTTGTCATGGGAGTTGCAATGAAGCCGGGTGCAATGGCATTGCAGCACACGCCTCTTGCTGCCAGTTCCTTGGCTGTGGACTTTGTCAGACCGATGATGCCTGCCTTGGAAGCAGAGTAGTTGGTCTGGCCGGCATTGCCGAACAGTCCGGAAACGGAGCTGATATTGATGATCTTGCCGGAACGCTTCTTCATCATGGTGCGGTAGAAATTCTTGATCATGTAGAATGCGCCCTTGAGGTTGACATCGATAACCGCATCAAAGTCATCCTCGGACATACGGATTACCAGATTGTCTCTTGTAATGCCGGCATTGTTGACCAGAATGTCCACACCGCCGAAATCTGCCAGGATCTGCTTGCAGGTTTCTGCTACAGAAGCACTGTCGCCCACATTGCACTGGTATGCCTTCACTGTTACGCCGAGTGCACTGAGTTCGTCAACAACGGGCTGTACCTTCTCCGGAGCACTGATGTCCACGATGGCGATGCTTGCGCCGTTTTCTGCATACTTCTTACAAATTTCTTTTCCTATTCCCTGTGAGCCGCCAGTGACAACGGCAACTTTTCCTTTCAGCATCTTAATGTCAATCCTCTCTCTATAATGTTTGGTGTTAAGCGTTCAGTGTGTCGAGAGCAGCCCGCAGATCTTCCATATTCTTCACGCACAGACAGGTGCTTTCCGGAAGAATCTGGGAAACAAGCTTCTGCAGGGTGTTGCCCGCGCCGCATTCAATAAAGGTATCAAAGCCCTCTGCCGCCATATTGCGGATG
>JAZQAA010000172.1:0-1890 GCA_045544975.1 Oscillospiraceae bacterium
GACATGGCTACGATCCGACTTGGCCGAATGAAGGACCTGGTCACCGAAAGATGTATCAATGGGCTGCATTTGTACAGCTATGGATATGCAGATGCCAATTCCCCTCAGCTTCAGGCTTCTCAGGAGCAGGTGATTGCAGCAGAGGTGGAAAAAGCCTACCGAAAGGCCAAGGAAGTCCTGTCCCTGAATGCAGAATATTTTGAGAAGGTTGCTGTCGCGCTGGCCCAGAAGAAGCTGCTGTCTGCAGCGGATATGCAGCGCATCAAGAGCGAGTGCAAAATTGTACCGGTCGCTTTGTAACCTTTCCGGTGTGATTAAACAGGCCTCTGCGATGATCTTTACACATATCACAGTTAATAATTTTGGATCCGTGTTTTCGTATCATGCTGAGCTGATGCCACAGATGAATATCCTTGGCACGGAGTATATCCCGGAAATCTCTGCTGCAATTGAGTTTTTGCTGAGCAGCAAATCCACCAAATCCGTGCCAAAATCATTGCTGCGAAACAATACAACGATTTCTGCGAATGTTTCGCTGGGTAGCGAAATCTACCGCATCTCGGCAGCCTCCTGCGGTGAGCAGTTTCTGCTCACCGCAACGGATGCAAGGGGAAAGGATGTAACAGCCCTTTATCAAAACGCCCTGTCTCACTGTCCGGAGCAGGATGCCGCAGAAAACTTCGACGGAAAGGACCATTCTCTTCCTCTCCGGTTTTGCTGGTATCGCAAACCGGAAGATCAAGATGCCATCGGGGATATTTCCGGCAGAACCAATCGGTTCATAAGGACCAAGGTTTTCCGCGCACACTTGAATCAGTACATCCGCACATTCCAGCCGGAGTCAATCAACTGCAGGAAGCGCTACCAGGCAAGGATCAACCATACTGGCAAATTTGAAGTAATCTGTCCAGGCATATCCGGCGACATTTTGTTAAGTGAAACGGAAGAGAAGCTGTTCCTGTATATCTGCTTTTTGAACATCGCCGAGTTTTGGGCGGATATTGAAAAGATCAGAAACCTCCACCACGAAAACAAGCCGTTGCTGATTCGAAACTTTCTGGAACATCTGGACGAGTCTACGGACATCAGCGGCTTGATTGCAAGAACAAACAAGCTTCAGCGCCAAGTAATCATTTTAACAACACCCCTGGGCGAAAAAGAAAAAAAGAAATGGGTCGGTGAATGTGATGAGTGAAAACGGCTATTACAAATAAAGGAGGCCTCTTATGGGATATTTCTCAGCGTTGGCAATCGATTATGCCCAATATGACCATGATTACAGCTACACCTTACCGGAACAGCAATTGCTCTGGCGATTGGAAGAACTACAAAACCAGCTTGAAGTGCTTCGCACCAAGAAAAGGACATATGAAGACAGGGTAACTTTCTCGGAAGCCAACCTGCGCTATGTCCTGCCGGAACATTTCATGACGACCGCAGATGTGGAAGCTGCAATTGAATTGGCAATTACCGATCTAAAGGATAAATATGACATTCATATTCTTGAAGAAGAATGTGAGGAAGACCTGCCCATTGTGGACGAGGTAACCAACATGCAGATATCCTTTCTTGACACTATTCCTACGCACGCACATATTCCTTCAGCAAGTGCAGCATAAATGCCGTCGAGAGCCGACGCTTCCCTTTGTATGCAAAATATGATATATTGGAAAACCATCTTTGGGTGGGAAATAAATACTGATGAAGATTGTAACGGTTTTGAAGAAAACGCTGATTTCAATTCATGAACCGGCTAAAACTCGATATTCCCGCTTGAATTGGATCAGCTGGCAAATCTTGCAAAAACCATGCGGAGGTTACATATTGAATATCGAAATCTATTCACGCGAAGCCATGCAGAAGCGTTTGAAAGACGGTCCACTGCAGAAT
>JAZQAA010000173.1:0-2649 GCA_045544975.1 Oscillospiraceae bacterium
AGTTCATCCGTCTGCTCCTGCGTCTGCGGAGCTACAATGCCGTAATCGGCATATCTCTAGGTGGTTTCTATGCGATGCAGTGCCCCGATACCCCGAAAATCCTCATCAATCCTGCCATGTTTGCGGCGGAGGATATTCCAAACGCAATCGGATTCGGGGTGCATGATTACCTTGTGAAACGCAGGGACGGCGAAACCACCTACACCATTGATGCGGACTATGTTTCCGCACTGCGGAAACAGCAGGATGCCTTTTTCAGTGAGCATTTCAGCGATGCCTATCGCCGCAGCACCTACGGATTCTTCGGCATACAGGATAACATTGTAAAGCATGGAGAGGATTTTGCAAGGCTCTATCATCCGGAACAGATGGCAGAAGCGGATTTCGGTCACTGGATGACGGAGGAGGTGTTCTATCGAGATTTTCTGCCGTTTCTGGAATGGGTATATGCAAGGGAAAACAAATCACGCCCCATGCCATAGGGCACAGGGCGTATCCTCAGATTTCATCAATATTGGCAATCAGCACCTTGGACAGGCGGACGAACTTCTCAATCTGTTCCGGTGTACAGCGGTCAAGCTCCGTCTGCAGACTGTCAATCATGCGGCTGTGGCTGTGAATCTCATCGAGCAGCAGGAAGTCCAGACTCATGTCAAGGGCATTCGCCACACGCACGGCGGTATCCAGCGACAAACTGCGGGTTCCTCGTTCAATATGCGCCACATAGCTCACGGAAATCAGGCACAGCTCCGCCAGCTTTTCCTGCGTGATGCCGAGCTTCATGCGCTTGTCACGGATTTTCTGCCCGACAAGCTGGTAATTGACTGTTTTCATACTGCCACCGCCTTTCACTCTATCTATTCATTATACAATATGCACAAGACGAAGTTCAATATTCCTACAGTAAGAATATTGACAAATAGTCACGAGATGTGGTATAATGTAGAAAATCAGAAAAGACAGTGCAGAATCCAACATAAAAACCAAGTTATAGGAGGATGAAAATATGGCTTTTTGTATTAAATGCGGAAATGAATTGCCCGATGATGCGGTGTTCTGCAACAAATGCGGGCAGAAAATGCTTGTTGCCGAGGAAAAAACAGTGCAAGCGAAGGATACAGGAGAAACCTCTTCCGAGAACAACTTTGATTCTTCCAAGCCTGCTTCAGATGTTAGTCAAGCCAAGGAGAAGAAAGAACCGAACAGAGCACTTGTATCGTTCTTTATGCCATATCTTGGAGTGTTCTATATTTTCAAGTATTGGAAGGATGATTCTAAAAAGGCAAAATCATGTTTGATTGCTACGATTATCTCATTGGTGTTGCTGTTCATTACAGGTAGGATAGGAATGATAATAGCCTTGCCTATCGGAGCTTTGATTGGTGCATTTATGCTTGCTGAAAAGCCATCCGATGATGCGCCGCAGAATCAGAAATTTCCGAAATGGACAAAGATTGCACTCGTAGTGATGGTATCACTTGTTTTGGGTCTGGGTGCTGCTACTGGTGTTTTAGGCAGAGGAAATTCATCTTCGAGCAGAACTTCAAATGGCAGTACAAGCGTTAAGGATATTACAGATGACCCGCCAGTTGCGTCCGGACTGACTTTAGGTTCTTATCGTCTTGAAGACAATGGTTCAAGTTATCTCATCAAAGGAACGGTCACAACTAATACCATTGCACGGAATGGACTTTATGTGAATGTTACGACATACGACAAAAATAATAACAAGATTGATACCTATTCAGATTCATCACCTGCTCTGTCAGACGGCGAAACATGGGCGTGTACAGTATGGGTGCTGAGTGATGACGTTGCTTACTATGAAATTTCGACAGTGAATTATCGATAAAAGGAGATAGAGATATGAAAATGAATGTAAAAAGAACGCTGGTTGGTGCATTAGCTTTTTGTATGGTTTTAGGTGGATTTACGGGGTGTTCTGGTGAGAAAGTTCCAGAGGGACTAACTTACAGAACCACGGATGAAGGTATTGAAATTACAGGATATGAGGGAACAGAAACTGAACTTGTAATACCAAGTAAAATTGAAAAGCAGCCAGTAGTAAGTATCAAGGATTTTGAAAACGCATTCATTACTAAAATCACACTGCCATCTACGCTGACATCCATTGAGGGTGAACATATTGAATATGCAGAGGGTGAAACTGTATACACCCATGACCAGCCTTTATTCTCTATGTGCAGCGCATTAACTGAGATTGTAGTGGATGAAGATAATGAAAAATACAGCAGTGTATCAGGAATGCTACTTTCAAAAGATGGGACTATCCTTTTAAGCAGTCCGCCTGCACTCAGTAATGTAACAATTCCAGATACAGTCACAACAATCGGTTCCTACGCATTCCAGAACAGTACAATCACTGATATTGACTTGCCGGACAATCTAAAGACAATCGGGTTTTGTGCATTTTCCAACAGCACACTTTCTGCAGTAGACTTGCCGGATTCTTTAGAAGTCATTGACTTTGAAGCCTTCAAAGCATGTGGTATTACTGAAATTACGATACCCGAATCGGTTACTGAAATTGGATACGGTGCATTTGAGGAAACATATAAGTCGGAGGCCAAGCGGTCTTAGGAAGACAACAATGGGCACCAACTCCTTGGCTCACAGAACGACATGGCT
>JAZQAA010000174.1:0-1836 GCA_045544975.1 Oscillospiraceae bacterium
CCATTGTTGTCTTCCTAAGACCGCTTGGCCTCCGACTTCCGATCAGATAAGGGGATTTTCAGAAAGTCCAGCTACGCCGGAATCGATCGCAGCCTGTGCAACAGCCTTTGCCACTGCCACTGCAACGCCGCGGTCAAACGCATCCGGAAGAATGAATTCTGCACAGAGCTTGTCATCCGGAACACAGCCAGCAATTGCCTTGGTTGCAGCAAGCTTCATTTCCTCATTGATATCCGTCGCACGAACAGCCAGCGCACCCTTGAATACGCCGGGGAATGCCACAACATTGTTGATCTGGTTCGGGAAGTCGCTTCTGCCGGTGCCAACAATGTAGGCACCTGCTTCCTTTGCAAGGTCGGGCATAATTTCCGGAGTGGGATTTGCCATTGCAAATACAATGGGCTTCTCATTCATGGAAGCAATCATCTCCGGAGTCAGGAGCTTCGGCTTGGATACGCCGATAAATACATCTGCACCCTTCACTGCATCGGCAAGAACACCATGGTTCTTCTGCTTGTTTGTCATAGCAGCAATGGCGTTGTGTGCAGGATTTTCGTAAGTTTCATCGGAGGACAGGATGCCCTTGAGGTCAACCATCTGGATATTGCCCACACCAAGATTCAGAAGGTGCTTCGCAATGGCAATACCTGCGGAACCTGCACCATTGATGACGATTTCAAGGTCTTCAATCTTCTTGTCGGCCACCTTGCAGGCATTCACGAGTGCAGCAGCAACAACAATGGCGGTACCGTGCTGATCATCGTGGAAAACAGGAATGTCCACAAGCTCCTTCAGCTTTGCTTCAATTTCAAAGCAGCGGGGAGCTGCAATATCCTCAAGATTGATGCCGCCAAAACTGTAAGCGATATTGGCAATGGTATTGACGATCACATCCGTATCCTTGGAATTGATACACAGAGGGAATGCATCCACATCCGCGAATTCCTTGAACAGCGCGCATTTACCCTCCATTACAGGCATTGCAGCACGCGGTCCGATATCGCCAAGACCGAGAACCGCTGTACCGTCCGTGATAACAGCTACCAGATTGTGACGGCGGGTCAGTGTGTAGGAAAGACTGGGATCCTTCTCAATTTCCAGACAGGGCTGCGCAACGCCGGGGGTGTAGGCAAGCGACAGGGATTCTCTGTCGTTGATAGCGGTGCGGGAAACGATTTCAATCTTACCGCCCCATTCCTTGTGCTTTTCGAGTGATGACTGCATAATATCCATGGTATTTTGCTCCTTATTATTTTTTATTCTGTTTATCCGGCATATGCCGGGATTATTGTTTACCAGATAAAGTCCTCAATTGATACATTCTGACCGCTTCCTGCTGCGGAAGAATAACTCAGAATGATGCTTGCGTCGTTTGCATCAATTGAGCTGTCACTGTTGACATCGCCAGCATCTCCAAACGCCTCCGTGATTGGATAGTCCTTTCCTGCTGCACGGGTGGCAGAATACTTAAGGACAAGACTTGCGTCATTTGCATCAATCTTTTTGGTTCCGTTCACATCACCCAGTTCACGAACCGGAATATACTGTCCATCAAGAACCGCAGGAGAACTTCCGTCCATATCCGTCAGAAGGAACATACTCCAGTGATGTGTATAGGTAGAATTGGCATCGTAGTAATAACCAATGCCAATATGTGTGACATCCTCCGTCAGGATGTTTGCTCTATGTCCCTCGGAAGCCATCCACTGATCAACGGTTGCAACAGGATCGGATCTGCCAGCTGCAATATTTTCTGCAATGAAATCATACCCAATTCCCATCTCCTTGAGAACTGTGAAACAGGAGGTGCCGTCAGGACGAGTATGAGAAAATGTA
>JAZQAA010000175.1:0-2989 GCA_045544975.1 Oscillospiraceae bacterium
ATATATTTTATCAAGGTCATAGAAGAACATGATGACGGCTGCCAGCAGACAGAAGAATCCAGGTATTACGGCAAAGCACATCTTGATAGCGAAAATAGCGCTTTCAGGCTGCACACTCAGCGACGCATCATAATGTGCTCCATTGATCAGTACACCGATGAGGAATCCAGAGAATCCTCCAGCCAGTTTGGTTACGAATGTCATTGCCGACATTCCAATGCCGTTGGCGCTGATTCCGGTTTTCCATTCACCGTAATCTATCGTATCAGCCACTAGTCCGTAAATCAGAGCTCCCGCAAGTCCTCCGCCGAGGCCCTTTCCAACACTTACCAGTACGGTAGCTGTCAGGCTGGTTGCGGCATAATACTGAAGCGCGCAGCAGCTCGTCAGAAGGATCATTCCGGCCATCATGGTATTTCTCTTGCCGATCTTCTTCATCGGGATGAACGCCAGGAACATGCCTGCAACCTGAGACAGGGCCATTGCATTGGCAAATGATGCGTAATGCGATGTGTCGCCGAGAATTCCTTTGGCAAAATACATGCCTGAACTGCCAACCATACTTGTGAAGAAGAGTGCTGCAAATACAGCTCCGATCGACATCAGCCAGTACTTGTTGGAAAGCACAGCACCGATCTCCTGCTTTACGCTGACTTTTTTCTCTGCCGCTGCTTCTGCAGCATCGAGAGTTCTTTCCTTAGTGAGGAAGAAGCAAAGAAGGTGCAGGCACATTCCTATAAGCGCATAGATCATGGTTACCTTCTGCCATGCATCAGGTCCGTATCCCATGGATTTTGCGGCAGCATCGATAGTCGACTGTACAGCCATGGTCCCGAGAACAGCGCCGAACATCACGAATGTTCCCAGGATGCCTCTCTCATACGGATCATTGGTAATGGTGCAGGTCATGCTATTATACGGGACATATACAGCAGTCAGGCACACTGTATTGCACAGATTGTATGTAATGAAAACGTAAATATATCTGAACAGGTCTGATCCTGTCGTCGGCACTGACATCATCAGTACAGCACTGATCGCATATGGTATGCATACCCTCAGTATCCAGGCTCTGCCCTTGCCGAACTTCGAATGAGTGTGATCTACGACGAATCCCATAAGGAGGTCTGTAACTCCGTCAAAGAGTCTTGATACCAACATAATGGTTCCGATTATTGCAGGGTTAAGCATCATTACATCTGTATAGTAGAACACTACGAATGACGCGACTATTGTGTTGACCAGGGCAGTACCGATATTTCCCGCCATGTATGCCGAGCGCTCTACAACGCCGATTTTTGCATCTGGTGCATCCGATCTTGTGAACAGCTTCATATCCTGACTCCTTCCGTTATCTATTCTTCAAATACATCTTTGAGAAATACTGCTACTGTTTCCCTGTAAACTTCCCTGTCCTGTATGCTGTAGGCATGCTCTCTGCCCGGGAAAGTTTTGATCCTGCTCTTAGGGTTCTTCGCGGCTGCGATTATGTCATGCGCATGATCAAGTGATACCAGAGAATCCGCTTCTCCGTGGATCACCAGCAGCGGGATGTCCGACTTTGCTACATCTTTTACCGGTCTGTTGTCTTGTGATGGAGCTCCGTATCCTGCCGAAGCCTTTCTGATCACATCCTTCAGGAAGCGGTTTGGTTTGTTCGATACCGACTTGTAGAAAGGATCCAGTATCCTTTCCATTTCTGCCGGTCCGCAGTCCTCTACAGCCGCGTCGATTTTGTCTGTCGCAGCCATTGCGTGCATCACTGTCATTGCACCCATAGACACCCCAAGGACTACGATACGTGTATCTTCACCGCATTTTCTCTTAGCCCATTCGACCAGAGCGACCAGGTCGGTCGCTTCCCTGACACTGAATGTTCCGTTAGGTGCTTTGCTCTCACCGAAATGCCTCTGATCAAAGATCACTGTGCTGTATCCCATTTCACGGAACATTCTTGCCTGAGGTATCATCACGTAGCGATTCTGACCGAATCCGTGTGCGAGTATCGCTACACCCTTCGCGTTCTTAACCGGGTGGTATTCAGCCGGGATCTCGATACCGTCATTGGCGAGGAGGAATTCTTCTTTATTCCATGTGTTGTACTCTGCCTCATCAACAGGCACTTCTTTCTCAAGATTTCTGATGCATGTGTTTTTGGATGGTCTTACGGGACCAAATGGCTTATACATGATCCTCGCTATCAGTCTCGCCATGAGTTTATCTGCTATTGCCGGTGTATTCATTTTGACTCCTCCCTGACTCTTTCTGGATCGAACTGAATAGTGATCCCGTTATTATGTGCTGCTCCTGCCGCCCACTCCTCTTCACTCAAATCTCCCTTTTCCATTCGATCCAGGAGATCGTCATAACATTCGAGTTTGCCTAGAGGTGCCGGGCTTGTCTGATGACATGGATAATTTCTAGTAATAGCTCCGCTGCTTACGAGTTTTCTGATCTTGCGGATCGTTTCATGAAATACTCTCATGGTTGTCGCTTCCGGGAAGTGAAGCAACATACCTTCATCTCCGCAGGTATCTCCCGAGAACAGCCATCCATTCGCAGTATCAAGAAGAGATACAGAACCTTGTGTGTGTCCCGGAGTTTCGATGATTTCCACCCTGCGGCCACCAAGTTCAAAGTATCCGCATTCCGGCAGGCCGGTTATTTCCGGTCTCCGGCCTCCGGTCAGCTCACTCAGTACAGGACGAAGCTGTCCTATCATTGCCTCTGCCTGTTCTCCGCCCCCGAGTATCACAGCGATCATTTTCTCCAGTTCAGACTGATCATTGTGTATCTCGTAGAGGTCGAGATCCTTATCTGGAACACTTACCTCACTGAAGAATCTGTTCCCTGAAATATGATCGAAATGACCATGGGTATTAACAACCGAAAGCGGCATATCCGTCAGCTCTCTGACTGCTCCTGCGATATCCGAGAATCCATATGCAGTATCTATAAGCAGCGCTTTCTCGGTTCCGGTAAGCAGATA
>JAZQAA010000176.1:0-2092 GCA_045544975.1 Oscillospiraceae bacterium
CCTGCTGCAGCTCGGATGGGGGTGTGGTGAATGCAGCTTCCGTTGTTTCTTCAGCGATGGATTCAGCGGAAAGATGCTCGGGTTCCTTCTGCTTTGTGACGATTTTGAAAATGGGGAAAGAGGACGCTGCAATGAGAATGCAGATCGCAGCGGCAGCTCTTCCCTTTCGAATTCTTCGGCTCATGATCATGCCTCCTTTTTTTGTTCTGACATGATCATAGCATCATTTCGTATCGGAAAAGACAATTTCCGGCATCAAAACGCCATCATTCTCTATTGATTTTCAATTTCTGCAAATGGGATATCCGTTTAATAGCCCTCATAGGTCCGGTTGAAATACATCCCATCCGGTGTAATTGAGCAATAAAAACGATAGTACTGCTCCTCCTCCCTTGCAAGGAGAACGGATTCCATATAGGAATAATGGACTGCATTTCCATTATAATAGGGCTGATATTTTTCTTCATTGTCCATCCAGATGGCAGAATTGTCCCGTTCCTGCAGGTATCCCCTCATACTGTACGCAAATCCCATCATATCGGATTGATCCGCGTATTCAAAGCCTGTTCCAGGAACCAGTGTTTCGATTTGCACAGACAGAATATTCAGGGTTTCATCATCAATCACCAAATCCGCGACATAGAAATATTTCGCTTCCACGGATAAACTGATTCCTATGTTCCAGAAAATTGCTGATCCTGTACCAGTTTCATTGAAGTAGAGCACAGGCTCAATATAATTGAGATGCACCTCAAAACTCGGAGACACACCGGAAATCCAGTAATTGTCCTGCACAAGACGGTCAATATAATAGCGCATTGCAAAATCCACCCGTGCTTCTGTAGATACGGTGGCAGCGCCAAATGCTGACTTCGGTTCCATACAGCTTGCAGCCATGTGCATCTTATCATAAACGGAAAGATCAAAAGTCAGGGACAGCTCCAGAGCATCAAGGGTATGACTTGTAACGGCATCCATTTCCTGCTGCTGCGTCATGTGAAAAACAATATCCGGCATGATAGCACCGCCTGCAATTGCAGCAGCCAGACAGATGACGGCAAAACCACTCTGCAGAATTCGCTTCAGATGTTTCATGCTGCACCTCCTCTCAGAATCACAGTGACAACCGTTCCCTCACCCGGTGTGCTTGCAAAATCAAGACTGCCGCGATGAAGCTGTACAATTTCCTGACACAGCGCAAGCCCCAGTCCTGCACCGCCCTGACGGCGGGAGCGTGACTTGTCCACTCTATAAAATGCTTCAGTAATCCGGCGGATTTCTTCTTCCGGAATACCTCTTCCGTTGTCACGGATCTGGAATCGACAGCCATCTTCCAGCATGGTCAGGTGTACGCTGACGGTACCGCCGGTTTCATCTAGGGATTTGATGGCATTGTCAATCAGATTCATCAGAAGGGATTTGACAAGATCAGGCTCAAGGAGACAGGCGCCTTCTTCTGCGCGATAACGCAGAACGATCTGCTTTTGATAGGCATTCTCCTGCATGAGTGAAGCAATTTCCTCCAGGAGCACGGATGGACGAACTGGATGGAGCTGAAAATCCTGCCTGCGCAGCACAAGCAGATCAAGAAGCTTGAGAGACAGACTTTCCAGGCGTTTTCCCTCGGAAAAGATGTAGCCCGCCGATTCACGGCGCTGTGTATCCGTCATATCACAGCTTCTGAGCAAGTCAGCATAACCAATGATGGAGGTCATGGGGGTTTTTAGTTCGTGGGCAAAGCTTCCCATGAAGGCTTCCTGCCGCTGCATGGCATCCTCCAGCGCATGGATTTGCTCTACCAGATGCTCCGCCATGCTGTTAAAATCCACTGCAAGGCGTTCCATCTCATCGCCTGTGTGAATTCTCGCGCGAAGCCTCAGGTTTCCATTGGCAATCTTTCTGGAAACACGGGACAGATGCCCGAGCGGTCTTGTCAGAACCCATGACAGCCAGAAGGAAACCATTGCCCCCACCATTACAACAATTGCAAAAAGGACGCGGTAAATCCGGATCTGGTTTTCACGCAATGTGTAAATGTCCGTCATATCATATGCCGCATCAAGGAAAAGCGGCAAGTCGGATCGTAGCCATG
>JAZQAA010000177.1:0-3585 GCA_045544975.1 Oscillospiraceae bacterium
AACAAGACCTCTGTCAGAAGCCTGCATATGCCAATCCACAGCGCGGGACGGATCCTGCGGGAAGGGATAGGTTCCCTTTTCGTAGCTGTCCGCTACCTGGAACATCACATGGAGCAGCACCTCACGCTCCTTCTGCTCGAGGGTCGGAATCTGATCCTTGATCTCACGCAGGAAGCTGAACATACTGATCATATAATTCTTTGTACGAGCCTTGCCAAGGAAGTTCCAGCTGCCCATCTCGTCCATCTCAGAAACAGTGAAAATTGCAAAATCCACCAGCTCATCAAGCTTATCCGCTACAACCGGCTGCTTTGCCTCAGCAGCTTCCTGCTGTATAACCTTTGCCTCCTCGCGCTTGCGGGACTTTTCAATGCGATCATACAGGAGATTTTCCTTCATGTTGGTGATCTTCTCCATCAGATCCTTATAACGAGCCTGTCTTCTTTCATCGCCGCTGAAGCCCGCTCTGCGCTCCTGTACAAGAATATAGTCGAGCATATGGATGCAGTTCTCCATCGGGTCAAGTGCTTCCAGACGGGAAGACATGGTGTCAATTCTCTCTGCAATCAGCTGATAGAGGAACATTGCCTTATCCATATGCTGGGTATGGGCATCCGTATTACCCAGTTTGCCCTGACGGAATTCCTCATCCGCATACTCCTTGAGCTGATCCACTGTCATTTTGTCAGTGCCTTCGCGCCACTGATGCGCACCGCAGTTTGTGCAGCTGATACCATTTCCATGCAGCTTCTTTTTGCAATTATAACAAACCTTTGCCATAAGATTACTCCTTTTTCACTCGGCTGCACAAATCCCCCTGTACAAACCGTTATTTTCCTTTTTATTATAACACAATCATTTTGAAACTGCAATAGGCGAAAATGATTTTGTAAAAACTACACAAAAACTTACTTCAAATTTAGTGAATCAAACGAATATCAGCGGATCAAGCTCCATCTTTTGTCCCCATTTTTTTATTTCCACTTATTCTGCAAGAAATGTCCAAAGTGAACCCACATAACCCGAGCCGGAAGCTGCCGCATATTGCAGAATCAGGGCAGCGTCAGTGGCATTGTATCCGCCATCCGTATTGACATCCGCAGCTTTCTTCTGGAGATCCGTCAGTCCGCTGTCCAAGCCGTTGCCGTTTATCGCAGATGCCTGCAGCAGCGCAGCGGCATCCGCCGCATCGGCGATGGCATCGGAATTGAGATCTCCCGGATGGAAGGTGCTGTTGAAATACACCGTGCCGATTTCCAGATTATAGTTGTCCGTACCGATCGCAATCGCATTCCACTCTTCCTCCGTACCGGCGAAATACACCTCAATCGGGGCATAACCGGTGTAGAGCGCCTGATTTCCGATGGAGGTGACGCTCGACGGGATGTTGATATATTCAACATCATAGCAGTTGATGAACATATCATCCGGCAGTGTGGTCACGCCCTCTTCGATGGTGATTTCCTTAAGGCCGCTGCCGCTGAATACGCCCGTACCGATGGTCGTCACGCTGCCCGGAACGGTGATTTCCCGCAGCGCAGCGCAGTTCGAAAAGGCATTGTTATCAATGGTCGTGATGCCGTCATGCAGATCAAGGTATTCCAGCGAACGGCAGCCAAAGAAAGCCGATGCGCCGATGGTCGTCACAGTGTCCGGAATGTCCATCACCGCCAGACTTTCACAGCCGTTGTAGAAATCCTGCGGCACCTCCGTGATACCCTCGGG
Organism: Oscillospiraceae bacterium; assembly: GCA_045544975.1. Classification (GTDB taxonomy): domain Bacteria; phylum Bacillota; class Clostridia; order Oscillospirales; family Ruminococcaceae; genus UBA3855. The sequence goes on from JAZQAA010000177.1 coordinate 1,726, forward strand.
GAGCGCGGTATCAGTGAGGCTCTTGCAATCCCTGAACATGCCGATCGTCAGCGCTGTAAAATCCGCCGGAAGATGCACGGACTCAAGTGCCTCGCAATAGCTGAAGGCAGTGGTACCGATGGTGGTGACGGAATCCGGCAGTACGATTTCCTTCAGGGCGGCATTTTTCCGGAATGCATTCGGCTTGATCGTGGTCACGCCGTCCGGAACGATATGCCGTGTGTACTGACCACCTGCCGGATAGTGGAAGAGTGTGGTCAGCGCCTTATCATACAGCGCGCCGTCAATGTCGCAGTAGTGGGCGTTCGCATCGTCCACATCGATGTACCGGAGGGAATCGCACCATGAAAAGCAGTTCTCACCGATGGAAGTCACAGATGCCGGAATGTTCATCCGCTGCAGGGACGTGCAGTCGACAAACGCGCTTGCTCCCAGCGTTTTGACACCATCCGGCAGATCGGCTTCTTTCAGTGCGCTGCACATCGCAAAGGCTTCATCTCCGATGGTGGTAAGAGAGTCAGAGAATTCGACCTTCTCAAGCGCTTCGCACCATGAAAAAGCACCGGAGCCGATGTATTCCACCGTATCGGGGAACATGACTTCCTTGAGACTCATGCAGCGTTCAAATGCTTTGTAGTTGATGTATTCCAGCGAAGCGGGGAGCTTCACATCCGTCATTTCCGTGCAATAGCTGAAGCAAAAGCCGCCGATAACTGCAACGGGGGTATCACCGATCAAATCCGGAAGGGACACAGAGATCAGGCTTTCCTCCGGTACGAGGAGATCGGAAATCTCATAATACTTCAGGGATTTGTCAGTCTGTGCCGAATGATAAATGACCTGATAATCTTCATATTCATAGTGCGTATAATATGTTTCGCCGCAATCCTCCACAATGCCTGCATTCGCCGCAAAGGGCTGAATCTGCACAGCACAGGTTAGAGCAAGAAGGGCGGCAAGGATTCTTTTTCTCTTCATGTGAATGCTCCTTTTGGGAAAGATACTATTATTTTACTACAGTAAAAAACATTTGTCAATAGAAGGATGTACTGAAAAGGCAGCAGAAAAAGCCATTCCCCGAAGGGAATGGCTTTTCAATCATTAGAAAATGTGCTTAGCCGTTGAGTCTTTCCTCGATCTTGTTGAGCTGCTCGTACAGAGCCTCCGGAACACGGCCGCCCTTAGCAGCGATGTCCTCATCATAGTATCTTCTCATCTCAACGATTTCCTGCTTCCACAGATCAGTGTCAACAGCCAGGAGCTTCTCCATGATCTCGGGAGTTACTTCGTCCTCGATGCCTTCTACATTGATGTCACCCATCTTCGGCAGATAACCGATTGCAGTTTCCTCAGCGTCTACATTGCCTTCACATCTCTCGATGATCCAGTCCAGAACACGCATATTGTCACCGAAGCCCGGCCAGATGAAGTTGCCGTCTTCGTCCTGCTTGAACCAGTTAACATTGAAGATCTTCGGAGCCTTGTCACCGAGCTTCTCGCCCATTTCGAGCCAGTGTGCCCAGTAGTCGCCTACATTGTAGCCAATGAACGGCTTCATAGCCATCGGGTCATGTCTCAGAACGCCGACTGCACCTGCAGCTGCAGCAGTTGTCTCAGAAGAAACTGCGGAGCCCATGTAGGTACCGTGTGTCCAGTCGAAGGACTGGTATACCAGCGGAGTTGTGGATGCACGACGGCCGCCGAACACGATTGCGGAAACCGGAACACCCTGCGGATTGTCGAACTCAGGAGACAGGCAGGGGCAGTTCTTAGCCGGCGCTGTGAATCTGGAGTTCGGATGAGCGAGCTTGCCGCCCTCTGCGATGAATTCCGGACCATTTACCAGCTTGCCGGTCCACT
>JAZQAA010000178.1:0-5630 GCA_045544975.1 Oscillospiraceae bacterium
GTAAGGATTACCTGTGGGGCGGCAACCGTCTCCGGGAGTACGGAAAAATTTCCGACAAGGCGTGCATCGCCGAGAGCTGGGAGCTTTCCTGCCATCCCGACGGCGAGAGCATCATTGCGGACGGGGACTATGCCGGACGCACTCTGTCAGAGTTTTTGGCAGAGCATCCCGAAGCATTGGGCAGGAATTGTGAGAAATTCGATCGTTTTCCGGTGCTTGTCAAGCTCATTGATGCGCGCGATAACCTCTCCGTGCAGGTGCATCCGGACAACGAATATGCCCTGCGTGTCGAGGGCGAATACGGTAAAACGGAAATGTGGTACATCGTTGAAGCGGAGGAAGGCGCAGAGCTGATCTATGGCTTCAAAGAGAACATCACAAAGGAGGAATTCCGCCGTGCCATCGAGGAAAACACCCTACTCGACAAGGTCAGCCGCGTTCCGGTAAAGCCGGGAGATGTGTTCTTTATTGAAGCAGGTACACTCCACGCGATCGGCAAGGGGATCCTCATTGCGGAGATCCAGCAGAATTCCAACACCACCTACCGTGTCTATGACTACGGCAGAGTCGGTGCGGATGGAAAGCCGAGGGAGCTGCATATTGAGAAGGCACTCGATGTGACAACTCTTACCCCTGCAAGACTGCCGGAGCAATTCCCGAAAAACGGCATCACACAGCTTCTGGCGCATTGTGACTATTTTTATACTTCCTGTACGGAAACCCAGGATTTCTGTCAGGTGGGTTCGGACGAAACATCCTTTTCACACATTCTCGTTCTTGAGGGAGAAGCGGTGCTGGAATCCGAAAACTGCAATATTCCGCTCCAAAAAGGTACAAGCGTATTTGTTCCGGCAGGAACAGGTGCGTTCAGAATAAACGGTAAATGCAAATTTATCAATACTACAATTCGTTAAGGAGGATTTCATTATGAAATACTACATCGGCATTGACCTCGGCGGTACGAACATCGTCGCAGGCGTTGTGGACGAGAACTACAACATCATCACCAAGGCAAGCACCAAGACCAACTGCCCCCGCCCTGCACAGGAAATTGCTGACGATATGGCAGCCATGGCAATCAAGGCAGTGAAGGACGCAGGTCTGACCATGGACGATATCCAGTGGGTCGGCGTGGGCACTCCCGGCATCGCCAACAGTGAGACCGGCATCATCGAGTTCTCCAACAACCTCGGTTTTGAGAACACCCCCATGGCAGAATACATCAAGAAGCACATCGACAAGCCCGTTTACATTGAAAATGACGCCAATGCAGCAGCATACGGCGAGTATGTGGCAGGTGCTGCAAAGGGTGCCAAGAACGCAGTCTGCATTACCCTCGGTACCGGCGTTGGCGGCGGTATCGTCATCGACGGCAAGATCTACGCCGGCTCCAATTTCGCAGGCGCAGAGATCGGCCATACTGTGATTTCCGTGGATGGTCCCCAGTGCTCCTGCGGCAGAAAGGGCTGCTTTGAGGTATTCTCCTCCGCAACAGGTCTTGTCCGCATGACCAAGGAAAAAATGGCAGAATGCCCCGATTCCAAGATGCATGAGGTAACCGCACAGAGAAACGGCAAGGTTTCCGCAAGAACCTCCTTCGACTCCATGCGTCTCGGCGATCAGGCTGCTAAGGAAGTTGTGGACTTCTACATCAAGTGCCTTGCAGCTGGTATTACCAACACCATCAATATCTTCCAGCCCGATGTTCTCTGCATCGGCGGCGGCGTCTGCAATGAGGGCGATGCGCTGCTCCTGCCTGTGAAGGAACTCGTGGCAAAGGAAGTCTACACCAGAAATTCCCCGAAGAATACTGAAATCGTAATCGCACAGCTCGGCAACGATGCAGGCCTGATCGGTGCAGCATTCCTCGGCGCAGCAAATGCATAACACACTTACCAAACAGACGATGCAACTGTATCGTCTGTTTTTTACTATTAGTATATTATTGATATGAGTTTATCAAAAAGTTTTCCAGAAGCACTTGCAATTTTGTGGAAACTATGGTATACTATAAGATACAACCCGATTTTTCATTTATTACAAGGAGGAATGAACCATGTCTGTTTTTGATTCTCTGGGCGTTAGTCTGACCAATGCCGGAAAAATCGTCAGCCAGAAGGCAAAGAATACCACCGAGGCAACCAGCCTCTCCAATAAACAGCGTAAGGAACGCCGCAATATCCAGGACTGCTACCTCGAAATCGGCAAGCTCTATTTTGATCTGCGCAAGGATGCGCCGGATCCGGAATTTGCGGATCTCATCCATTCCATCATTGCTTCAGAGGAGCGCATTGAGGAGCTGCAGTCGGAGATTGACAATGTCCGTCTGCGCGAACCGGAGCTGATTTCCGAGATGCCGTCATCTCCCACCAACCGCTCTTCCATTGCCGTGACAAAGCCCAGTGCCATGGTTTGCCTGCAGTGCGGCAAGTCCCATCCGGCAAGCCTGAGCTACTGCCCGGACTGCGGTATTCAGCTCGCTGCACAGTATGCCAATGCCGCACAGGCAGCAGCAGCGCCGGCACAGAAAGCTTCCGCACCCGCACCTGCACCCGTAATCGGCGTTCCGGCAGAGCCTGCACCAAAGCCTGAAAAGAAAACACCCCCCAAGCGTATCTGCCCCTATTGCGGAACCAATTGTGAGCCCGATCATATCTTCTGTCCGGAATGCGGCGAGAAGCTCTGATTCTGCAGGGCATGAATTGCAATATTCATGAAAATTTTACGAAAAAACATATCGCAGTTTAATTAAATATAGTATAATTGCTAAGTACAATGAAGAAGTTGCAGGCTTCTATGCAAATCTGACAGAAAGGATATGCTGAATGGTTTCAGCGGTGAGATACCATGCCTGATCGTAACATACATATTGCAGTAATTGTCTCCACACTCGATGAAGAATACCAGAGCGGTATCCTCAGCGGTATCCGTCAGTTTGCGTTTGCGAACCGGATTACACTGGAGCATTTTGTGGCGTTCGGCAACCATGGCGATGATATCCGCCATGACACCGGCGAATACAATATCTTTTCCCTTGCGAATTTCCGTCGGTTTGACGGTGTAATTCTGGTCATCAATACCATCCAGTTCCCCGACTGCATGGAGAATGTCATCGCCCGTGTGCGGGATGCCGGCATTCCGGCAGTGTTCATTGACAAGGATGTTCCCGGATTTGACACGATTGGTATTGATAATGAAAGCTCCATGTATAAAATGGTGGAGCACTTTATCGTGCACCATGGTCATACAAGAATCAATTATATTTCCGGACCGGATGACAATATCGACAGCGCACAGCGCCTGATGGCATACAAGAATGCGCTCGAAGCCCATGGCATTCCGGTGGAGACAGAACGCATTTACCACGGCAATTTTATTACGAAGGACGGTCCCAATGCCGTACGGCAGTTCCTCCGTTCCTCCCTGGAATTTCCGCAGGCGATTGTCTGCGCCAATGATAATATGGCGCTTTCCGCCATCAATGCATTGACGGCAAACGGTATTCGTGTGCCGGAGGATGTAGCGGTTTCCGGCTTTGATTACACCTATAATGCGCGCAATTTCTCGCCTTCCCTGACTTCTGTGGACAGACCGCTCGAGAGGGTAGGTCAGCTTGCGTGCCAGAAAATTCTCGCAAAGCTCAAAGGCAAGCCCATGGAGCGCAGTACCGTTCTGAGTACGCACTGCTATTTCTCCAACAGCTGCGGCTGTCCCGATGTGCCGCATTATGACGGCATTGCCTTCCGCAAGCGCAATTTCAGCGTGATGGAATCCTTTACCTCGGATGTTTCCCTCGTCAGCCGTATGTCCGCAGCTCTTGCGGAATGCGATAATCTCGAGGAATACACAGTGAACCTCCAGCGGTTCATTCCGGAGATTCAGGCAAAGGAATTCTACCTCTGCCTGTGCGACAGCTGGAAGCAGGGGATTATGATGGACGAGACGGAGGAGAACTACCTCATGCACATCCTCTCCCCGAACAATTACATCGTCTCCGGTTATGGCGAAACCATCCAGATGCCGCTTGCCTACAAGGACGGCAAGTTCTTCCAGATGCAGGATTTTGCAGCCTCCAAGATGCTGCCGGGACTGTTTGCCGAGGACAACGAGCCTGGCAATTACTATTTCATCCCCCTGCATTTCCGTGAACGCTGCGTCGGCTACTGCGTCATCAAGGACAGTGATTTCCCCATTTCGAGCAAGCTGTTCCATACCTTTATTATGAACATTGCCAATTCGCTGGAGAGTGTGCGCAAGATCATCTGCCTTGACAGAGTGACCCAGAAGCTCGATAAGCTCTATACCGTGGATACACTCGCCAATATCAATAACCGCAACGGCTTCCGTATCAGCACCCAGCAGCTCTATAGCTACTGCATCAGCACGCAGAAGCCCGTGATGCTGATGTTCCTCGATATGGACGGACTCAAGCAGATCAATGATACCTATGGGCATAAGGAAGGCGACAATGCCATTATCTGTATGGCGGATGCACTGCGGATGTCCTGTACGGGCGGTGAAATCTGCTGCCGCTTTGGCGGTGATGAATTCATCATCTTTGCAGCGGATTATTCTGAGGAACGCGCTGCCAAGCTGCAGGCACGCATTGAACAGCTGCTTTCCGAAATTTCCGTAGAACGTCATCTGCCCTACCCGCTGCAGACGAGTCTCGGCTACCATATTACGGTTCCGAAGCCCGAGATGGATCTGTTCCAGCTGGTGACCATTGCCGATAATATCATGTATGCGGCAAAGAAGAAGAAAAAGACCTCCCGCTATCTGAAGCACGCTCCGGAGCTTGTGCAGGATGCGGAGGAAACGGAAGTGTAACACAGTCTGCCAATAGGTGGGCTGCGATAAAAAAACGAAGCATCACCATTCCCTGCCCGACTGGCAGTGAGTGGTGATGCTTTTTGTGTTACAGAATAAAACAGATCAGGCCGCTGCAGCCCTCGTTGATAATGCGTTCGAGCGTCTCCTGCAGCTTCATGCGTGCTTCCACGGGCATCCGGAAGAGCTTGTTGTGCAGCCCTTCGTTGACAAGCTCATGCAGGGATTTGCCGAAGATGTTGGATTCCCAGATCTTTGCCGGATCCTCCTCAAAGCCGCGCAGCAGGTACATTACAAGCTCCTCGCTTTGCTTCTCCGTCCCAACAATCGGGCTGACCGTAGTGTTGATGCCGGCACGCATCATGTGGATGGACGGCGCGGATGCGCGCAGGCGAACGCCGTACTTGCCGCCCTGCCGGATGATCTCCGGTTCCTCCAGATGCAGTTCTTCCATCTCCGGCATGACAATGCCGTATCCGGTGGCTTCCACCTCCTGCAGTGCCGGCTCAAGACGGGCATATGCCTTCCGGATAGCAGTCAGTTCCTCAAGAATGGAGAGCAGACTGCCTTCGTCCTGAATGGAAAGCCCCGTCTTTTCGCCAAGAATCCGATAGAACAGCGCACCGTCCAGATGCACCGTGATGGTGACAGTTCCCGTTCCCAGATCCATTTCCGAGGAGCTTGCGCCAACAACGAACTGACACTGCCTGATCGGCTCCGGAAGCGCAGCAGCATCGGCAACTGTCCGCAGGGGAGCGGATGCCGTACGAATGACGGAGAAGACCTCCTCCTTGACAGGA
>JAZQAA010000179.1:0-3947 GCA_045544975.1 Oscillospiraceae bacterium
CGGAAGAATCGGTGCCTGAATGTGTGCAGTCTCACAGGCAAGACGAAGCTTTTCGTCAGAAATCAGGTATTTTTTCTGCAAAGCAGCAGCAGCTTCTTCAAGTGTCAGCCCCTCATCCAGCAGCTGGATCACTTTTCTGACAGGACGGATACCTGTAAGCAGTCCCCACGGTGGAGTATATCCGGTCATCTTCTGCAAAATCCCATACAGCATTCTGCAGAGGGTGTATTCTGTTTCAGATGCAGGAACATTTTCCTGAACCGCATCTTCCTGCTTTCCATGCAGGGAGACATTTACACTGCAGCACACAGTATCGCCAGTAGATTCACAGGAAGTCAGGATGTAATTCGGAACATTCTCCGGTACGATGCCATCTTCGCAGATGAGAAAACGAACATTGGGAACAAAGAGCTTTGCGGTGGCGTGCACCTCATATTCGTAGTGATGATTCCGGAGAATCAACGCATATTCATGATTCTGTACCATTTATAAACTCCTCATATAGGGATTGGAACGGCGTTCTGCTGAAAGGGAGGAACTACTGCCATGTCCGGGGTATACATCCGCATCGCCGGGAAGATCACGGAGCTTCTGCAGGGATGCACGCATCAGGGATGGGTTGCCGCCAAGATCCGTTCTGCCAATACTTCCGGCAAAGAGCGTATCTCCTGTGAAAAGCACATCCTCTGTACGATAGCAGACACCGCCGGCTGTATGTCCGGGAGTATGCATGACGGAAAACTGCAGATCGCCGACTGTGATCTGGTCGCCGTCCTGCACAGTTTTGTATGCAGTCACAGGCTGATAGGGAGCGGGTGTAATCTGATAAGCAAGATTCTTCTGTCCGCTTTCAAGCATGGATGCATCTGCTTCATGAATATAAACATCGGCGCCGGTTGCCTGCCGTACAGCTTCCACACCGCCAATATGATCATAATGGCCATGTGTCAGAAGAATGGCTCTGAGCTTCAAACCGCATTTTTCCAGATAACGCAGGAGCTTTTCAGGGGAATTGCCAATATCAACAGCTGCACAGAGTCCACATCCGCAGTCAATAATATGACAATTGGCAGCGAGTTCACCAAGCAGCAGGGTTTCGATTTTCATTACAATCTCTCCTTTTTGCATAATTATCTTTATTATACCATAGTTCGGTCCGTGAATCAAGTAGAGGAAATGAAAAATCCCGCCGGTTGTATAGTTGTCATTATTATGTTTCATCCGCGCTGATGGACAGCCTTTGGCTCTACATATCCTCAGCATACCGCTCGTTCTCAAGTTACATAAAATTTTGAAGAATTCAACTTGATTTTTTGTGCATTCTATGGTATAATGGGAAAAACTGTATGCAGTCAATCGGACTGCATAAGAATGGGAGGATATACTATGAAGCGATCATTCAGAACGCGAATGGTTTCCATCCTTTGCAGCGCGGCAATGCTTCTCAGCATGGGGGTTAATCCTGCTGTCTGGGCGGAGGGGACCAATCTGATTACTAATGCTGCCTTTGAAAGTGGCATTGATGGATGGAGTATGTATCATCATTCCGATGCGGATGCGGAAATTGCAGCACAGAACGGCGCACTTGCGCTGAACATCCGGGAACTCGGCTCTGTGAACTATGCCGTACAGCTTTCAAGTAATGCACTTACACTGGAGGAGGGAGCGTACTATAAGGTTACCTTTGACATTGCTTCGACGCAATCCCGTTATATAGATGCCATTGTTCAGCAAAACGGCGGCAGCTATACTGCCTTTGGCGCTAAGGGAATTAACCTGACAGAGGAGATGCAGACAATTACCTACACCTTTGAGATGAAATATGCAACTTCTGAGGCAAAGCTTGTGTTTAACTGCGGAAATCACAATGAGGTGCTTTCTGAACATACAATCACGATTGATAATGTTGCAATTCAGCAGATAGATGAAAGCGAAATGGAGATTTATGATCCCTATGAGCCGTCCATTATTCTCAATCAGGTAGGATATCATCCGGATATGCAGAAAATTGCAGTGTTCCGCGATGTCACAGGGGAAACAACCTTTTCTGTAATAGATGCTGCAACAGGGGAAACAGTATATACAGGGGAACTCTACGGGCAGACAGAGGATGCTGCCGCAGAAGAAACTCACTGGTATGGCGATTTCTCTGAAGTGACAGCTCCAGATACTTATTATCTCACCTGCGGTGAGTTGGATGATTCCTATCCCTTTACGATTGTCGAGAATGTTTATAGTGAACTGCTTGACAGTGCAGTCAGAATGCTCTACCTGCAGCGATGCGGCTGTGAAGTGGTTGATGAAGTTTATGGACACTCTGCCTGTCATACAGAAAAAGCCACCATTCTCGGAACAGAGGAAACCATTGATGTCAGCGGCGGCTGGCACGATGCAGGTGATTATGGCAGATATGTTGTTCCGGCAGCCAAGGCAGTTGCGGATCTGCTCCTTGCCTATGATGTGAATCCTTCGGTTCATACGGATGCAATAGGTATTCCGGAAAGCGGAAACGGCGTACCGGACATTCTGGACGAAGCACGGTATGAGATTGAATGGATGCTGAAAATGCAGGCACCCTCCGGCGGAGTTTATCATAAAGTCAATTGCCCTTCCAACACAGGCTCTGTCATGCCGGATAAAGAAACCAGTATGCAGTATGTGACCCCTGTTTCTACGACTGCAACAGCTGATTTTTGTGCAGTGACTGCAATGGCGGCAGAATATTATGCACAGGTGGATCCGGTGTTTGCGAGCACCTGTCTTGATGCTTCACAAGCTGCCTGGGCATTTCTTGAAGAAAATCCTGATCTGATTCTTGTGGATCCCTCTGATCTGGGCGACGACAACGGCGGATATCAGGATTCAACGGATGGCGATGAGAGATACTGGGCAGCCTGCCAGCTCTATCGTGCAACTGGAGATACTGCCTATTTGGATGCTATTGATCAGATTACCAGCACCTATTATAAAGATGGCCTTGAATGGCATATGGTAGGCCACTATGGAAATATAGCTCTCTTGACAATGGACAATGCTGATACCAGCAACGAGCATTATGCCAAAGCCAAGGAAATGCTGTACAATTGGGTGAATGAATACATGACAACCAGTTCTGAAACAGGTTATCAGACCGGTGTGGATAGATTTACTTGGGGCAGCAATATGACAATCGCTAATGCCGGCATTGTGATTGGTATGGCGGACAGACTTGAAGCAAGCCAGGATTATTGCAATACTGCACAATACCAGTTGGACTATCTCCTTGGAAGAAATCCGAATGGTGTGTGCTATGTAACCGGATATGGCACGGCTTCCCCTCAGAATCCTCACCATCGTCCTTCCATTGTACAAGGACAGGCAATGCCCGGAATGCTTGTGGGCGGTGTCAACTCCGATCTTGCAGATCCTGCAGCACAGGAGTATCTTTCAGATGCACCTCCTGCCAAATGCTATATTGATCATAATGGCAGTTATTCCACAAATGAAATTACAATTTACTGGAATTCTCCTTTGATTTACCTTCTTTCTCTGACAATGGAGCCAGTTACCGTCACGGCAGTGGAAGGTGATCTCAATGCCGATGGCAGCTTTACGATTTTGGATTTAATTCTGCTGCAGAGATGGGTGCTGGATGTACCGGATACCGTTCTGCCCGATTGGAAGGCAGGCGATCTCTGCGAGGATGATATGCTCGATGCATATGACCTTGCAGCAATGAAACGCAAACTTTTGCAGAAAAATAAGTGAAAAAAGAGCGTATCGGAAGATACGCTCTTTTTGTCATATTCGTCACCTTTACAGAATCACCTTCACCTGATAATGCTCCATCCAATAATCCATCTGTGCAAAATAAGCGATGGTCTGCGGTTTTGTCATCAGCTGACCATACCACTGCACGGATTCCCCGCCGTACATGAGCTGTTCCAACGCCTCACGCCGCACGATCT
>JAZQAA010000180.1:0-2264 GCA_045544975.1 Oscillospiraceae bacterium
GCTGATAGTCAGCCTGTATTTTGACAGTCAGGGCATTCACCATTTCGCTGTTGGTACAGCCGAGGTAGACATCCACGGATCTGATCTGCGTCCCGCCGGAATTGTAGAATTTCTCAGGACTTTCCACAAAGGTGCGATTTCTGAGTTTTGCCTGCTCCTCGAGTGAAGTATCACCGCCCTGGAAGGAGCTGCCCGTGATGGTAAAGTAACCGATCTGGCTACCCTCTTCAATATTGTGGGTAATGGTGATTCTGGGCTGACAGGCTTCGTTGAAGCGAGGAAGGTATTCATCTAAGTATCGCTGTCCACCCATCACAGGATCATCATAGGCTCTCCAACAGTCCTCCCATTCCAGAACCGAGTAATTCTCTGTCACAGTCTGCAGGAGCAGCTGAATTGCCCCTGACTCCGTCATCTCGACCGAGCCGTCACCTTTGGTATAGTAGCTCAGAGGAACCACCGTCCCAGCCGCTAACTGCTGAAACGCCGGCGACAGCTCCGCCTGACTGTGAAAGTAATAATATAGTTCAGCATACATTGATTGCTCAAGTCTCTCCACATCCGGCGCACTCTGCTTGACATAGGCGGCGCTGATGAATTTGGACAGTGCTTCGGTATCCGGAAGAAGGTTCCCGTTTTTTTCATCGGTTTTCACCATGGTTTCCAGCACGCCCTGCAGCACAATCAGATCCTCATAGGTGACATCCTCCGCGCTTTTCTGCAGAATGGCGCGGATTTCATCATAATTGTAGGTGTAGCTTCCGGTGTTGTCCCTGACGGCGCATTTGTCAATGGCGGTCATCGTTTCTGGTACCGGCAACGCCTTCAGTACATCCGCGCTGCTCAGATCCATTCCCATATAACCCGTCAGTCCATCAAGCTTCTGCTCCATCTCCTTCAGATCCGTCAGGTAATCATCCAGCGCAGCCGCTCTCATGTCGAGTGCTTCTGCCTGATCACAAAGGCTGCTGTACCGTTCCAGTGCTCTTTCAAAGAATTCCTGCAGATTTTCACGGGCAGTCCGCATAATCCGCACCTCAAGTCTCTGGATTGCCCCTTCAATGCCGCTGCAGTCGTCCCTTCCGAAATGCTCCTCCATCAAAAACGGATCGGTGCACTTCCGTGCCATTTTATCCAGCCGGACTTGCTGTTTTTCCGTTGTTTCGCTCTTGAAATTGAAGTTTCTGCGCTCAGTGAGTATGTTATCCCAGCTGTCCATTCCCTGCAGGTATTGCAGCTGGCTGATTCTCTTCTTGATGCCCGAACACGCCTTGCCCTGTTGACTGCGAAGCGCATCGGTGGAATAGTAAAGACTCCGCAGATTTTCATGGATATTGCCGTCCGTGACGCCCTGATTGACCATGATTTTCAGAACGGAAAGATAGGCACCCAGTATTTCATTAAATGTATCATCCGCCGTCTGAAGCTTGGATTTGACCGTATCCCAGTCATCCAGCTTCACATAGATATCCCTTGAAGTTGCCATCCTATCCCTCCTTATAGCAGTGCCGCCTGCGCCAGAGTGCGTTCGTAGCACAGGTTGCTGAATTGTGTGTTCAGAAGCTCCAGCGCGCGCTGTGCTGTTTGTTTCTTTTCCTCATAGAGCAAAATCTGCGCATTCAGTACACCGATTCTGGCTCTGATGCGGGTATCAATGGACAGGCAGGTCAGAAGCGGCAGTGCCAGCTCCTCCTTTACGCGTTCCTCGCTGCACTCTGCAAATTCCTTGAGAAAGCTGCAGGCATAACCGCTCAGTTTTTCATTGGTCGACTGCAGCGAAGCGCCGAGCCGGGTAATTTCGTCATGAGTCTGGTCAATGCAGTCAAGCTGTGCTTTGAGAATAGAAAGATCGTCCTCATATTCATTCAGTTTTGCTTGATAACTGTCAATCTTTTGATTCATCGTAAGGATATCCGAGTGGGTTTGATTGATATCTGCCTGAATTTCGCTGACGCTGCGTGCCATAGAAATCCCTCACTTTCTTCATCACTGTAACGATTGTATTGCGTCCTTTCAGGGAAGCGAATGCACTTCCTTCAAAGGGCGCAATACCACGGATGGGATGCAGCCGTGATATTGCCCGCATGGGTCAGGCGTCGATCTGCTGTGCAGCAAGTTCCATGCTGCTTGTGAATTCTGCATTCTCAGTACAGAAGCCGGAGACTGTCTGTACATTTGTCTTGAGAGATGTGATCACATCACCGATCTTGTTTTCAAGGTCGGTAAACTGATTGGAGATATCTTCCAGATCATTGCGAAGTCGG
>JAZQAA010000181.1:0-4055 GCA_045544975.1 Oscillospiraceae bacterium
ACCGCCGTCAATGCCGATCTGTCCGAATTCATTTTCAATCAGTACAAGCTTCTCGCCGGCATAGCCCTCTGCGATGAGCTTCTTGATCAGTGTAGTCTTGCCAGCTCCGAGAAAGCCGGAGAATATGGTAATCTTTGTCATGGAGTAACACTTCTTTCTGTAGATTTTCCGCAGAAAACAAGTCTCTGCGCAATGCCCTATCTTATAGTATACCATGTTTTGCGCACTCTTGCAAGTCCTTCTCCGGATGGAAGTGTTATACAAGAATGTTAAATTTTTGTGACTTTGTTTAAACAGATTTAAAAATACGCTTGTTTAATGAAGTATGAACAAATATTAATGGAATATGACCGGTAAGTGGATAGAAAATGTGCATTTTTTGATAGGATAGCGCATTGTCAAAAAGGAGATTTTCCTATAAAATAGAGTAAGAGATTTGTTTTGGGAAGAAATACCCATGCGATCAAGAGAGAAGAAATGACAGTACATATTGTACAAGGGGGAAATTGAATGAAAAAAACACTCAGACGCATTACGGGTGCGCTGCTTGCGTGTGCAATGGCGTTCCCGGCAGCTGGTGATACCCTGCCGTCCCTGCTGCAGCAGACCGAAGCAGCGGCAGCAGCTACCAGCTATAATTTTGATTTCGGCGGCAGCGGCACTGCGTCCGGCTATACCGGCGTATCCGCCTCCACAGGCTACAGCGCATCAACGGGCTATGGCTTTGCCAATACATCCGGCGTGAAGGATGTGACTGCCGCAGGCAGCGGCGCACTTTCCGATGCCGTGCAGTTCACGGATACCACATGGACGAACACCTTCAATGTGGATCTGCCGAATGGTTTGTACCGCGTGAGCGTTACACTCGGCAATACAAACCGCACTTCCATTGTTGCAGAGGATGTGCTGCAGATCATCAACATGACCGGCAACAATGCAGCGGATTCCATCCTGATTCCGATTACGGACGGACAGCTCAATATCATGGCGACCAATGGCAAGGAGGGCTATGCCCACACCATGAGTGCCCTGCAGATTGAATGGGTATCCGATGATACAGTGCTTCCGCCGACCATCTGGATGTGCGGTGATTCTACTGTCTGCAATTACTATCCGAAGGATACCAGTACACAGGCTGGCTGGGGACAGGTGCTTGACCAGTTCGTGGATGATTCCTGGCAGATCCGCAATATGGCAGCCAGCGGACAGTATGCCGCAGGCTTTGTCAATGCCGGCCAGTTCGATCCCATCCTGAAATACGGTAAGGAAGGGGATATGTACATCATCTCCATCGGCATCAATGATACGAATTATTCCAACGAAGAGGAGTACACCACTGTTGTGACTTCCATGGTGCAGCAGGCAAAGGCAAAGGGCATGGAGGTTGTGCTTGTCAAGCAGCAGGGCAGAGCGAGCGATGTGAACCGCGAAATCATTCTGACCAGCAGATGGTTCAGCGGTGCGCTTGAGACCATCGCTGCAGCGGAGAATGTCCAGATCATTGATCTGTTCACCCCCTGGCAGGAAGCGAATATTGCCATGGGCTATGAAGCTACACTGACTTATTATATGACTGACGATGATCTCCATCCGAACCGTGCAGGTGCAGAACGACTGGCGCAGTATGCAGCGGAGCAGATTGACTGGGATTTCAGTCTTAAAGAAGGTGCTGTAATTCCGGAGAATGCGTACTTCATGCTGAAGAATGTTGGCAGCGGACTCTATCTTTCCCTTGCAGGTGCACCGGCGGACGGTACGGATGTTGTACAGGCAGCCAATACCGGCATTGATGAGGGCTATTCCCTCTGGAGAGCACAGGCGGATGCTGATGGTTATTATAAGATCTACAGCATGGCGGATGAAACAAAGCTCCTCGATGTTGCATCCGCGGGCACTGCGAACGGAACAAATATCGGCATCTGGGGCAATACCTCCCATGATGCACAGTCCTTTAAATTCCTTGACAACGGTGACGGTTCCTATACCCTCGCAACGAAGGTAACAGGTGATAAGAGCGCAGTCGGCATCACGGGTGGTTCTGTTGATGCAGGAATGACGGCAATTGAATGGGAGATTGACGGCAGCTCCAACCAGAAGTGGGTTCTGGAGTATGCACACAAGACTGAAACGGATGTAACACTCGGCGATCTTAACGATGACGGTGTGATCAATGTTTTTGATGAAGCCATTCTCAAGAAGATGCTCGGCGGCGCGGAATCCACCCGCCGCCAGAAGAGAAGTGCGGATGCTGACGCGGACAGAGCTGTGAGTGCATCCGATGCAGTAATGGTGCAGGATTTCATTTTGAACCGCGGCGGTATTACCCCCGTGGAAACCGGCAACCGTGTGTATTATGCAGTGGATCAGGCATATGCAGCGGGTGCGGAGGAGAACACCAATGCAGGCTTTGTTTCCGACGCGTATCTGAACCTGCATAACCAGCTTGGAAGCTTTATCGAATGGAAGGTGACCGTTCCGGCGGACGGCAATTATCTTTGTACCTTCTATGTTGCCAACGGCAGTGCCAACGACAGAGGCATGAAGATTGAGGTCAATAATGGTGCGGATTACTGGATCCAGCCCTTCCTGACCACCAATGCCTGGACAACATGGCAGGAAAGAGCCATTGTACTGCCGCTCACAGCCGGTGAGAACATCATCCGTACCACCTCCAATACTGATGAGGGTGCGCCGAATATTGATTACCTTCGTCTTGAAGCAACCGATGAGCCGATTGCAGAAATCTACACACCTCCGGTAGAGGAGGAGCCTGCGGCGGATGGCACAACAATTTATATTGCAGGTGACTCCACTGTCCAGAGCTACAGAGAAAGCTACGCACCGCAGCAGGGATGGGGCTACTATCTTGCGGATTACATGAGTGAGGATGTTGTAGTTTCCAACCATGCCCTTGCAGGAAGAAGCTCCAAGAGCTTCTATGACCAGGGCAGACTCCAGTCCATTCTGGATGTCATCGAAGAAGGAGACTATCTGCTTGTACAGTTCGGCATCAATGACTCGGCATATAATAACGAGGAACGCTATGCACCGACCTGCGGCAGTGTTCCGGGTACGGAAGGCAGCTATGAATACTACATGGCTTACTATATCGAGGGTGCACTTGCAAAGGGTGCAACACCGATTCTGATTTCTCCGACACTGAGTCTGAAGAACAATACAAACGGCGTCTTTACTGCAAGCTATACCAATTATCTCGATTCGATCAAGATGCTGGCAAGCTACTATAATGTCCCCTATATTGACCTCAACGGCCTGATGGTGGATCATTATAATTCTGTGGGCTACGACACCGCCTACAACTATCATATGTGTTCTACATCGGATGAAAGCACGGATATGACCCACTTCACCGAAACCGGTGCGAATGTGGTAGCAGGTCTTGTGGCAAATGCCATCAAGGGTCTGGGCGTGGATATCTCCTCCGAGGTAAAGTAAGAAAATTCCATCCTTTCTCATATCCCCCTGATACAGGTTTTGGTATCGGGGGGATTTGTATGCATCCTTTGCTGCATCTTACCCATGCCATTTTGCACCTTACCGAAAAACGCTTGCGGAAAGTTTTCCCATGTGCTATAATACAGAAGAACCAAACGAAAGGATGTGAGCACATGGATATCATCAAAATCCAGAACCTGACCAAGACCTACGGCAGCCTGAGAGCTGTTGACAATATTTCCTTCTCTGTGCAGAAGGGGGAGCTGCTCGGCTTCCTCGGCGTGAACGGTGCCGGAAAATCCACTACCATCAATATGCTGTCCACACTCATTCAACCTGATTCCGGCAGCGCAGAAATCTGCGGCATGAAGCTCGGTGAACGGAACAGCGAAATCCGCCGGAAGATCGGCATTGTCTACCAGCACAATTGTCTGGATGACCTTCTTACCGTACGGGAGAATCTTCTCTGTCATGGAATGCTCCATGGTGCGGAGAGAGCGCAGGCGAAGAAACGCCTGCAGGAGCTGTGCCGGATTTTCTCGTTGGAGGAGCTGCTCAAAAAGCAGTACCGTACCCTTTCCGGCGGTCAGAAGCGCCGC
>JAZQAA010000182.1:0-3189 GCA_045544975.1 Oscillospiraceae bacterium
CCCAGATTTTATTGGGCATACAACCCATGCGGACTCCCACACCCTCTTGGGTGACCCACTCTATCCAGCCCTCAAGGGTATATAGAGGACGGTGAATGCCACAAATGACTCCCAAAAAAGCTTATCGGAAATTACGAAAAAATTCCTAAAACTACTTGCTTTTTTAGTTAAAATATGGTAGAATAGTATATATAGATTCTTTTTGAGAGGGGAATACTTTATGCGATACAAAAAGCTGCTTGCTGCGGCAGCCGCAGGCTTGCTCCTTCTGCACGGAGCGATGCCGGTTGCAGCGGATGTGCGGATGTGCGAGGTCACGATGCCCGGTGATGCTGACCGCAGTGAATCCGTGTCCATCACCGATCTTGTCAAGCTCACAAAATACCTGCTTTCGATGGATAAGGACATTTCCATCAATGCCGATCTCTCCGAGGACGGTGCACTCGATGCGTTCGACCTTGCACTGCTCAAGAAAATGCTCTTCGGAGACTATATCCCGAATGACTACACGGGGCTTCGCATTAACGAGATCTGCGTCTCGAACAGCGATAGCTTCTCCGATGCAGCCGGAAATTCGCCCGACTGGATTGAGCTGTACAACAGCGCACAGACCGATGTAGATCTCTCCGGCTTCGGACTTTCTGACGGTAAGAAAAATCTCTTCAAATACACCTTCCCCGAGGGAACAATTCTCCCTGCCGGCGGGTATCTTGTTGTCTGCTGTGATGATGCGATCGTCCAGAATGAGGGCGAGCACCATGCACCCTTCAAGCTCAGCGCGACAGGCGAGACAGTCTATCTGACCCATCCTGCGAACGGAACGGTAGACCTTGTGGAAGCACCTGCCTGCGATACGGATGTCTGCTACGGCAGATATGAGAATGGTTCCCAGAATCTGAGCTTTCTGAGTCCCACGCCCGGTGAAACCAACGATAGGGCACAGCGCATTGTGATCGTTGCTGCACCGGAATTCTCCGCGGAGAGCGGTTTCTATGACAGCCAGTTTGACCTGACGATCTCCGGCGCGGAGGGCGTGACCATTTACTATACCACCGACGGCACTGATCCGCGTACTTCCGGAACAGTGCAGACCTACACCGGTTCCATCAGCGTGCAGGATCGCACCTATACACAGAATGTGTATTCCGCAGTGGCGGACATCTCCCTTTCCGGCTATACGCCGCCGAGCAATTCCGTTGACAAGGGACTGATCATCCGTGCAGTCTGTGCGGATGCTGACGGCAATTACAGTGATGTTGTGGACAAGAGCTACTTTGTCGGACAGACCGAGAGCTACTATGATTCGATGAAGGTGATCTCCATTGTCACCGATCCTGCGAATCTCTTTGACGGGGACACAGGCATTTATATGGTTGGAAACGGCTATTATGAATGGAAGAATTCCTGGGAGTATGATTCCTCACTTGAGGAATGGTCTTCGGCTAATCCGACGAATTACAACCAGTCCGGCAGGGAGTCCGAACGCCCGGTTACCCTGCAGGTATTCGAGAACGGCACACTTGCCTATGAGGAAGCAGTCGGAATGCGCATTGCCGGCAACGCAACGCGCTCCTATCCGCAGAAGAGCCTGCGCTTCTTTGCGCGCAGTGACTACGGCGCATCCAAGATGGAATATGCCTTCTTTGATGAGCTGACGGATGTATTCGGCAATCCGATTACCACCTTTGATAAGATTTCCCTGCGAAACGGCGGTAACGATTGTACCTATGCCCGTCTGCGTGATGATCTGAATCAGGCACTTGCTGCAGAACTCGATGTCTCCGTGCAGGCATCCGAGCCGTGCGTTGTCTTTATCGACGGCGAATTCTGGGGCTACTATACCATTCGTGAGCGAGAGGATGACGAGTATTTTGCATCGCACTACGGACTGGAAAAGGAGAATATCACCACCATTCAGGCGTATGAGCCGGAGGGTGATCAGAGCGTATACCAGAGCTATGTGGATTTCTATGACTGGGCAATGAATGCGGATCTTTCTCAGGAGGAGAACTACCAGAGAGTCCTTGATACCATTGACATCCAGAGCTTTATGGACTATATCACAGTGCAAACCTATATCAGTGCCTATGACTGGTGCAATCCCACCTGGACGAACAACTGGATTATGTGGCGTTCCAACACGGTAGTGGAAGGCAACGAATACGGCGACGGCAAGTGGCGTTATGCCCTCTATGACACGGAGTACTCCAGCGGTCTTTATAACCAGAAGGAGTGCATGGCGAATTACAATACCATCGGCAATCTTAACCGCGAAGAGGATTGGGGCAATATCGGCGCGCTGTTCTACAAGCTTCTGGAGAACCCGACATTCTGTGAGACATTCCGTGAGAACTACATCTCCATCGTCGAGAATTACTTTGACTATGACCGCGTGAATACGCTTATCACGGAAATGAGCAATACCCAGCGCGAGGCTCTGCTTACGACGAATACACGCTTCTACAATTCCTACGGCAACAAGATCAACAGCAGTTATGATTCCTATATTGAAGAGGTGCGTAATTTCTACCGCAACCGCAAGGATTATGCACTGCGCTATCTGGATGAGCTGATTCCTGCTGCTGCTGCAGAACCGGGTGAAAACATCGTGCAGAGCCAGTCCGCCTGGACGGATTACTTCAATGGCTCCGCAGCGGGCACTGTTACAATCAATGGAGTCAACAGCGTCACCATGCAGACCACTTCGACGAGCAGTGAGGGCTGGCATATGCAGGCAAGTTATGTCGGATTTCCGCTTACCGGCGGTAAATCCTATACGCTGAGCTTCACAGCCAAGGCGGATCGCGAGCTGACCTTCGGTGCCCATGTACAGGAGGCATACGGCGATTACAAGACCTTCCTGATGGAGAGCTTTACCGTGGGAACCACGGCGCAGACCTATAGCTTCACTTTTACACCGGGCTATGATGCGGATCCTTCGCAGCTTGGCTTTGACGGTGCGTACAGTACCGGAACGGTGGAAATCACGGATATTTCCCTTGTATGCAATGGATAATCAGTAACAGAAGTTTCCCCGATCATTGATGGATCGGGGGACTTCTTTTTCTTTCCGGTATCGTATCGCTCCTCTTCTGCGTATAGTAGAAGGAGGGGGTGTTTCAGGATGCGCGGACAAACAAAGCGGATGCGGCGGTTCATGGGCTATGCATTGGCAGGGCTGCTTTGCCT
>JAZQAA010000183.1:0-4503 GCA_045544975.1 Oscillospiraceae bacterium
TACTGCAAGCACAGCTGCCTGCGCAACGGTAAAGCCCAGCCAGATTGAAAACAGGGTAATCCAGATCGGAGAAGAAATAAGCATGACTGCAACAGTGAAAGCTACCCTTCCAGGATGCAGATCTTCTTTAACTTCCGGAACCGCCATTTTCTCCCCGCGGTAAAGAGATTCATACTGGGATGTACCGCCCGGTCTTGGAAGCTCTCCGCCTGGCATTCCTGCCTCTGCAATAATGCGTTTTGCAACACTTTCCGGCGACCCCAGATGTTCCAGTGCTTCCGCTTCGTGCTCGGAGCCGGCTTCATCCAGATATTCCCTGTAATATGCCACTGCATTATCTCTTTCATCCTTCTGCAGGCAACTGAGATGACGCTCCAATGCGTCTAAAAATACTTCCCTTGTCATGATTGTTCCTCCTTTAGAATCGTATCCACCTGAGATTTATGTTCCTCCCAATCCTTTCTGTATTGGGACAGCATTACGCTTCCAAGCGGCGTAATCCGATAATACCGCCGGTTTCTGCCCATATAGGCTTGATCAAATGTTTCAAGCGCACCGCTTTTCTGCAGACGCCGCAGCACAGGGTACAGCGTTGATTCGGAAACCTTTGCTGCATTCTGCATCTCCTGGGTAATTCTATATCCATAGGTTTCCTCACGGTCAATCAGCGACAACACCATCGCATCAAGCAGAGCTGCACTAATCGGAAACATAACTGACACCTCCTGATTCAATACAATATTATACATCGTATAATATGTAAGTTTTTTATATTATAGCACACACCGCAGTATTTGTCAAGCTTTTTTTAAAAAAATAAACACCCTTTTTTGAAAAGGGTGTTGTAAATCATAAAAATCATCTCTGTGCGGTAATGGAGCGGATATCATAGCAAAGATCGAATTCCATTTCTTCATACAGACCAAGAAATGTATTCATGATCCGGTTTGCCGCAAGATGTCCGCCGTCATCGTCGGTATCCATCAGAAGGACAAGCATCTGGGATTGGCTGCAGCCGGTCAGGACATCATTCTTACGAAGTGTCATCTGAATCGCCTGGGAGAGCTGTCTCATGGCATGCTGGATCTGTTCAACAGATGCTTCGGCACGATGTCTTGGGGTGAGTGTGAGCAAAAGTGTCTGTACATCATGACCGGTTCGCTCTGCCTGTTTTTCGGCAAAGCGGTAGATGCTGCCGAAGTTTCCAAAATCCACCTGCATGACGCCGCATGAGTTTTCCTCACAGCATCCATAATGAAGCTCGGATTGAATATCCGACAATCCTTCATGCCGCGCGCCGCAAGACTGTTTTTGCAAAAGTTCAGATAGCACTTGTTTGAATTTTTCATCACCCGATGTGCATTTGCAGATCGGGAGCATAGTACAGTCTTCATCAGAGAAGCAAACCAATGCAGCAGGCACAGCAGAAAGATGTGCAGGCAGTGCACTATGGATTTCCATTGTCTCTGCAATGGAATCCCATCCGGCAAGCAGGAGGAGATCCGGCTTTTCATCGCCGCAATCACCTTCTTTTCCGCAAACGAAGACCCCAAAATACGGTGAAAGGCTCTCCCGGATTCTCTGCGCTGTCTTTGCACATTCAGTTATTACAACAATGGAAGCCACTGTTTATCCCTTCTTTCAAACACAGCAATGACTCTCCGGAATCCGGGGAGTCATTGCATCGTATCAAAATGATTATTCTACATAATTGACAACAGCATCAAAATCTGCACCGCCGCGGGAATCCACAACTGTCAGTGCATTCTTATCGTACTGAATATCAATGATAAAGCCTACAAAACCAGGATTGTTTGCCAGATCAATGGCAACAGTCACAATATCACCGGGTTTGCCGCTTACCTGATCCACAGTCAGAGTAAACTCATCGCCCGCTGTTGCCTGGGTAGAGGGCTGTGCATTACCAACACATACTTCGCCGTCGATCAGAGTCGGAACCTGCGAAACAAGATCCCAGCTGCCGATATCGGTCTTTGATATAGTGACAGGATAATTGCCGTCCGGGGTTGTCTCGTTGATCTGGAAATCAATCACGAGGAACTCACCTTCGAATACAAAGTCCTTCATCTGGGATGTATCGAACCAGAATGCCTTGCAGGTATCGTAAGAGGGAGTGTAATTGCTGCTGCTGTTGTTATTATCACCTTCAGTAACCTCTACATACTCAGTAACAATCTCTGTGACAACTTCTGTTTCAACTACGCCCTGCTCATCAGTTACTTCCTGACCGCCTGCCTCTGTAACAGGTACATATTCTGTCACAACTTCAGTCACAACCTCTGTTTCAGAAGAAACGCCTGCCTGGCTGTCAACGGGGGCTTCTGTAGCATCCTGCTGATCAGCACTCGGAGCGTCGGGAAATGTAAAGGTAAGATCATTTTTCAGCAGAGGATTGTTTGTGTCAATCTCTACGGACGGGGTTGTCGGTGCAGTGGAATCTGTTTTATTACCGCCGCAGCCAAAGGTAACAGCGGACAGAGAAGCAACGATGCACATTGCCAGTACTTTTTTCATCAGGGTATTCATAATTAGCCTTCCTTTCAATGAATCAGATCATTTGACCCTATAAGCTTTATTCATTATACACTTTTTTAGCAGAATTGTCAAGTCCTTTTATTGTCAAATGCGCATTATCAGGTAGATTTCACATAACTTTCATGTTTTCAAATATCTGCATTCGCAGACTGAACACAAGACCGCAGACGCTGCATTGAGCGACTGCGGTCTTTGCTGTATATGGAAAATACACTATTCTGTAATCACTTTTACCAGCTGCACCTCACCCTTATCGAGCTGAACTATCGTACCGCTCTCATCCGTTGTGGTATAATTATATATGAATATCTCCACATTGGTTGCCGTTTCAGAAATCGTGATCGGAATGACAATCTCACCATTCTCATCAAAGGTGTATGTACCAAGCTTGGTGGTATCATTATGAATCCAATCTCCTGTTGCTCCGGTATCCGGATCAATTGCAGCATAATCCCAGTATCCATACCCCAGATTCAGCTTGTTTCCGGGTTCTCCTACAAAAGCACAGTAAACGGTCTTTCCACCCATGCCATTCTTGATACGGAACTGTCCCGTCGATGTTCCCCAGAAGGCAACAATATTTTCTGTAACCGGCTCCGTTCTCCACACATTGAGCTGCTTCTTGAGTGCAGCAAGATCAAAGGCGTTGACAACACTGTCGCAGTCAAAATCTGCCTGTGCATAGGAAATTGCATTTCCTTCCTTAGAAAGAAGCGCATCATTCAGGTCGCGGATATCTGCATCATCCACAACACCATCCAAATTCACATCACCGAGGAGTGTATATTCATCGGCGGTGACTTCGATTTGTACAACGGTCAATGCAGGAAGTTCAATTGTGAAGGTGTTGTCCGTAATGCTGTCAACAGTCTGCATGAGCTGAATCTCGGAAGAGTCTCCGGTGATGCCATAAACCTTTGCAGAACTGTAATCCGCACTGGAATCAAGGGTGATGGTTGCTCTCTGGGTTTCCGTCAGGCTCTTATTAGTAAGTACTACGGTTACTCTGGATTCGTCGGAGCCATCAATTGCTGCATATGCCGTTGCTTTTTCAAGATCAGAAGTAGAAGCATCCACAAGTGTATTACCAAAAGAGGAACCATTGCCGTCATAATTGGTATACAGGTCAATCGCAGAAAGGTGGTACTCCATAGATGAACATACATTCCAGAGGTTTGCACAGTAAACACCCTGCTGTGCAAACACGCCGAGAGCATCCGCTTCTGCAATCGCACCGGAAATATGCGCACCGCCGCCAAAATTGTATTCAGTCAGCGCAATTTTGGTTCCGGGATAATAGGTATCAATGGAAGCCTGGACATTCGGCAGAACGGGCAGATATCCCTGCAGACCGCTGCCAATCCAGCTGTTTTCAATATACATCGGATCGCACAGCGTACGAGCAGACTGGAGTCGCGCCTCGATGCAGTCCGTATGCGTCACATCTTCGCACTCAGTCACACGGCACTGACCCTTTGCTTCGGAATAATAATGCAGGTCAATGACATCAACCAGGCGTTTTCCATGCTCTTCCTCTGCCTTGCGCATCTCATCAAGGTAATACGCAACAAACCAGTTATATTCATCGGAATGTTCTTCCCAATCAGGTGCAGAAGTGAAATTGGTATAAGCACCAAGACCGAACAATGCGAGACCGAAGATTTCTGCATGGGGATCCACTGCCTTGATTGCAGAAGCATACTCGATAGACTTTGTGACAATCTCCTCGCAGGTCACTTCCTCCGGATGCATTCTTGCGTGTGTCGAATCCCAGAGAGCTGGTTCGTTATCAAGGTTGTACGCCTGATAACCTGTTGCCGTCGTTGCGTCGCCAAGATTTTGCACCAGATAATTGACATACTCGTCCATATAGACATAGCCATCCGTGTTATCTGGCGTCAGAGAGAATTCACTGCCCTTTGCCGCCTTCACCTCAACCCAACGATC